>JBFGJU010000045.1:0-11047 GCA_041577035.1 Thermodesulfovibrionales bacterium
AATAAGGGTTGTTTTCCCTGTCCCCGGACCGCCGGTAATGACCATCACTTTCCTGTCGAGGGCTTCTCTGGTGGCCTCTATCTGCTGCTGAGAAAGTTCAAGGTGCAGTCCTTCCTGAGCCCATGCTATTGCGTTTGCGTGATCAATGCCAAGAGGTTTCTTCTCTGCCACAAGAAGCGTTGCGAGATACCGTGCTACACCTGTTTCTTCGACATGGAATTCAGTGAGATAAACAGCCTTGTTATTTTCTGTTATTATCGCATCATTGAGGTCTTCAATGATCACCCTCTTTTTAAGTGCGATGTTAGCCAGTGCCTGGGCAATCGGCTTCTGTTCAAGACCAAGAATTTTTCTGCATTCTTCCAGTAATGGACCGTACTGGTAAAACACATGACCATCTTCAGCAAGCTGTTTCAGCACGTAGAGGATACCGGCTTGAGCCCGCAGCTCTGAGTCCTTCGGTATCCCGACTTTTTCCGCTATAGAGTCAGCAATGAGAAATCCAATCCCGTGAATATCATCTGCAAGCCGGTAGGGATTTGCTGCCACGACATTAATTGATTCTTTCCCGTACCGTTTATATACTTTTGCAGCATAAGCCGTGCTTACATTATGCCCCTGAAGAAAGATCATAACCTGTCTGATCTCTTTCTGGTCGGCCCATGCCGTCCTGATTATGTCGATCCGTTTGTCACCGATGCCATCTACTTCTTTCAGTCTTCTTATATCTGTCTCAATAATATCCAGTGTTTGAAGTCCGAACATCCCGACGAGACGCTTTGCCATAACAGGTCCGATGCCCTTGATTAATCCCGAACCCAGGTACCGTTCTATTCCGTCTATCGTGGCAGGCACAACAGTTTCATATGAAGCGATTTTGAACTGCTCACCGTATTTTGGATGGTGTTCCCATGCACCAAACAGCTTGAGCTCTGTACCCAGGGAAATCGAGACGAGATTTCCAACAACGGTGACCAGATGTGAAAAGCCTTTGGCCTTTATTTTTGCTATGGTGTAGTGATTTTCCTCGTTACAATAGGTGATTCGTTCAAGTTGTCCGTGAAGTTCGATAAGCATAACCGTTATTGCGTGGCCGTTCTGTCGGAAAAAACAGGATAATGATTATCAAAAAACATGCGATCAAATATTCAGATGGCGATGAAAACAGCCAAAACAGATTTATTTTTTCTCGATTCCATATCGCTTTATCTTATATCCGATCTGCCTCGGCGTCATGCCGAGTATGCGCGCGGCCCGTGCCTGTTTCCAGCCGCTTTTCTTCAAGGCATCGACAATCTGTGTTTTTTCTATATCTGCGATTGTTGAGGGCAAAGAATCTTTTACGGTAACTCCGGATTTCAATCGTAATGATTGATCTTTGATTGTAATAGGCAGCTGTGAACGGGAAATGGTCTTGCCGTCCGACATTACGACCAGTCTTTCCATAGTATTTTCAAGCTCCCGGACATTCCCTGGCCATGAATAGTCCATAAAAACAGACAGCACATCAGGAGTCATCTTCAGTCCCTTTCTATTTTCTTTATTGAATTTAGTGAGAAAAAATTCGGCAAGTATCGGAATATCCTCTTTCCGCTCCCTGAGCGGTGGAAGCTGCAGGGGAACGACATTCAGACGGTAATACAGATCTTCCCTGAAACTACCGGAAGCTACCAGTTCCTCAAGATTTCTGCTCGTGGCGGTAATAAGCCGCACCCGCACGGTAACAGTCTTTTCTCCACCGACCCGTTCGAACTCTTTTTCCTGCAGTACACGTAAGATCTTGGGCTGAAGGGATAGCGGGAGATCCCCTATTTCATCAAGAAAAATCGTGCCATCATTGGCCAGTTCAAATTTCCCTTTTCTCAAATTCGTTGCGCCGGTAAAAGCCCCTTTTTCATGACCGAATAATTCAGATTCAAGCAGCCCTTCGGGGATAGCTGCACAATTGAATTTGATGAAAGGTCCTTTTGCTGCCCTGCTCATATAATGTAATGCCTTGGCAACCAGTTCCTTGCCGGTTCCGCTTTCACCCCTCAGTAAGACTGTCGCATGTGACGGAGCAACTCTGTGTATGGACTCAAAGACTTCCTGCATGCTGTCAGAGTGTCCGATAATATTTTCAACCCGATATCGCGCCTTTAATTGATGTTTAAGATTTTCTTTTTCCCGCAGGAATGCCTCCCGTTCCTTTTCGACCTCGGTATGGAGCTGGACTGACTGGGCTATCAGAGCTGCGATGATCTTCAGTAATCGCAAATCTTTTTCGAATGTTATCGACGTGGAACTAAAAAGCCTGTCTACACTCAGAACACCGAGTATGTTACGCCTGAAGGTAATCGGTACACAGAGAAAGGCTATATTTTCTTTTTTGAGCATTTTTCTCGAACCGGTTTTATTGAGAAATAACGGCTCTTCACCTATATTAGGGATCACAATCGGGGCGCCAAGTTTAGCGACACGGCCAATGATGCCTTCACCAAGCTTATACCTGCCGCTCTTGATAGCTTCCCGTGACATTCCGTACGCGGCGATGATGGATACATCGTCATCGATCCTGAGCGCAACGGTCCCCCTTTGCATATCAAGATATTCTGATAATACTCTCATCACTCCTCTCAGATTAGCTCTGAGATTAAGCGATGAGCCAAGGAGCTTGCTTATCTCATAGAGAGCGGTTAATTCAAGTGTTCTATAATCCTTATGCATGTTCTTAACTGTTTGAAAATAAGGAGATTATTGGATGATTATATACCATTATCCCGATGCTTTCAATGAAATTCCCCTGCACTTTACGAACAGAATTCGGTCGAAGTAGGAAGTTCTTCCAATTGTTTCAGAGAGAGATATGCGGTATGCTGGAATCAAGAGAGAGAGAAAGGAGGAAAGGACGATGCTAAGGTACAAGGGAGGACATAAGGTAGGGAAGGGGACATACTGGAATTTTGGGACTGGCGACCGGATAGACATCAGCGATGAAGGTATACTGCCGGGCGGCCGGAAGGCGGTGTATTTCAGGATGCCGGCGACGGGCATCTTAGTGTTTGGGCCGATCATGGGGCTGTTGTACGCGATCTTTCTTCCATTCATAGGTATAGCGATGCTGGTAAAGCTGGTGATACAGAAGGTTGTTGGGGAGGTATCGTTGTCAACGAGGAGTGCGGCCAGCTTTGGATGGCGGCCGAGCGAGTCATATCTTGCGGGCAAAAAGAATGGCGAGCAGAAAGAGGATGAATCAGAGCCTGATGAATACACGGATAAACAATAGCCACGAAGATCCATTTTGAAGGGGAAAAAGGCTCCGGGAAACAGGGCCTTTTTTTATAGATAAAAAGGAACGTGTCATCAGTATCACAGCCATGCTATAACACGTATTCAGGTCTGGATCAGAGTAGCACATGCCTTAGCCAGAGCATGTATAAGGCTTTTTGCAGATAATCTGTGCAACTGCTCTCATCTTTTCGTTATCAATTCCTTCATAATAATAGGAAATGATCCAATCCCTGAAAAAATCCCGCAGTTCACCTCGTTTCAGCAGATGGGCAGGATTCCGGGGCTTTCCAAACCGTTTTTGATCGACCGTGTATGTTTCGTAGATGAGCAGCCCATTCGGCACGATCGCCTTCTTTATGCAGGGAATAAGGGGACGGTGAAGATATCTGAAGACCATAACGGCACCAAAAGAAGCTTCTGCGAAAGGGTTCACGCCCTCTTCTTCTAAATCCACCCTCCAGAGCCTTACCGTATCTTTAACACCCCGGGAAGACAATGCAGCAGCTTCCAGTGCTTCATCAGACCTGTCCGCCAGGACTACAGAGAATCCTTTTTTAGCAAGGAAAATCCCGTTATGACCATCGCCGCACGCGAGATCAAGTATCGGCCCGTTCAGCGGTTCTGCTGAAAAAAGCGATATATGCTGTCGCAGGAGTCGATCAGGCCCTTTCATCTCGTTCTCTGTAAACAGAGCGGATATCCTGGATGTATAATTTCATACAGTTCCGCGATTATCCACTGTACGGCAGAGTCTTTATCGTCATGATTATGCGCGTTTTCCTAAAAAAAGCATGAGGCATGAATCTGTTTACCGGGACTGAAAGCCCGGACAGCCCTCATACCCGGAACAGGGCTTGCTTTTCCGCAATTCGCAATCAGTATTACTGCAGATCGTTTCTGCTGTTTTGTATTCCCGGACAGCAGGGCAGTATTGAGACTCTTCCGGAGTGGAGACTTTTTTGCGGGTCTTTTTCTTTCTCAATGAATATCGGCGTTTCATTGCCTCTCTACACTCTTACTGGTTTCTGTCGTATAATCAGCAGGGAAACTCAGATCATTAGTGCTGCTGTCCTGCATGAGTCGTATATATGATAATATATTATTTACTCATTCATGAACAGTTGCCGTAAAGGTCGCTGCTACCATGGAAAAACCAGAACTATTGAACAGCGTAACAGACACCATTAAAAGACATGCCATGCTGAATGGCGGTGAAAAAGTCATTGTGGGTCTTTCCGGAGGACCTGATTCTGTCTGCCTGCTCGTTCTGCTCAATCATCTGAAAGAGAGATTCAACCTGGAATTGCACGCCTTGCATGTTGATCATGGTCTTCGCCCCGATGAAACACCGGGTGAGATCCTTTTCTGTGAAAGGTTTTGTCGGGAACTCGGTCTGTCTTTCATTCTCAGGTCGATAGATGTCAGAGCCCATGAAAAGGCTTATGGACTAAACAGGCAGGAAGCTGCACGGGAACTGCGGTATCAATGCTTTCAGGAGGTAATCTCAGAAATTACTGCTGACAAAGTGGCCTTGGCTCATAATGCTAATGACCAGGCAGAAACCGTATTGATGAGACTGCTCAGGGGATCAGGACCGGCAGGTCTTTCAGGAATTCCGGCAAAACGGGGGAATATCATTCGACCCCTGATCGAGACTGAACGCTCTGCAATAGAGCTTTTTCTGGATAAGAATAATATGAAATATATTATTGATTCATCGAATATGCGAACAGATTATCTGCGTAACAGGCTGAGAAAAATCCTCATGCCTGAACTTTTGCGGATAAACCCTGAGTTAATTCGTTCGCTACAGAAAACCACATCAATATTGCAGGAAGAAGAGCGGTATTTCGAAATTATCGTCACAAAAACCCTTATGAAGCTGGTGAGCAGAAAAAGCGATAAGAGGCTTGAGCTGTTTCTCGCGCCCCTTGAGATGATGGAACGCGTTCTGCTCCGTCGGGTACTCAGACGCGCGCTCGATGTGACAGAAACCCTGCGAGGTATAAGCTTTATCCATATCGAGGACATGATCAGCCTTATCAAAAGTGGAAAAGCCGGAGACAGGATTTATCTCCCAAGGGATATCCGGGTAATCAAGGAATATGCGCTCCTTGTTATCACATCGGACCCTCCGCATGTTTTAACCCATTGTGATATCCAGCCGCCGGCTGAGGCTGTTCTTACGGGTACAGGTACAGTCATAAAAGCCCGGTTTGAGGACAACAGAAGTGATACCGGTGATGGCAAGAGTTCAGTTCTGCTGGATGCCGGTGAGATGGTATTTCCTTTAACGATACGGGCACGAAAAAGCGGAGATTTTTTCTATCCGCTCGGTTTCGGGAAAAGGAAGAAGGTTCAGGACTATTTTGTCGATGAAAAGGTTCCCCGTGATGAACGGGACAGCGTGCCGGTAGTCGTATCCGGCAGTGATATTGCCTGGATAGCCGGTTATCGGGCAGATCATCGGTTCAGGATAACTGACCAGACAAAAAAATTTCTGAGACTTGTTATAGTAAAAGGCAAGTTTTAATATGAGGGGGTTACCGTGCAGGAGCATATAAGAGTTCGTTTTGCTCCAAGTCCAACGGGTGATTTTCATGTGGGAGGGGCACGCACTGCTCTGTTTAACTATCTCTTTGCCCGCAATCAACAGGGCACATTCATTCTGCGAATTGAAGATACTGACCGGAAGCGATATGATGCACAAGCCCTGGAAAGACTGCTGCAGGGACTCCGCTATCTCCGCATTGAATGGGACGAAGGCCCTGAGACAGGCGGTGATTATGGTCCATATTTCCAGAGTGAGCGCCGTGAGATCTATCAGCACCACGCCCTGCAATTGCTGAAAAAAGGTCATGCGTATCAATGCTTCTGTACACCGGAACGGCTGGAACAGGTTTCAAAGGAGCGTCAAAAACAAAAACTCCTTCCCGGATATGACCGGCACTGCCGAACCCTTGATCCTGCAGAAGCGGAAAAGCGGATGGCGGCTGGTGAGCGACACACCCTGAGAATGAAAGTACCCCGTGGCGGTGAAATTACTGCCCATGATGCAATTCGGGGACATATAACGTTCCCTCATTCGAACCTTCAGGATGCTGTGCTCATGAAATCCGATGGTTTTCCTACGTATCACCTGGCTAACGTTGTTGACGATCATCTCATGAACATCAGCCATATCCTGCGTGGTGATGAGTGGGTAAACAGTCTCCCGCTTCATCTGCATCTGTATCATGGCTTTGGCTGGGAACCCCCGGTCATGGCACATCTTCCGCTCATTCTGAATCCAACGGGGAAAGGGAAGATGAGTAAGAGAGAAGGTCGGGCCCCTGACGGCCGGCTGCTCCCTGTGTTTCTCCAGTCATTTCAGCAGGCAGGATATCTTCCTGAGGCACTCATCAATTATCTGGCTCTTGTCGGCTGGAGTTATGATGATAAAACAGAGATCATGAGCATGGATGAGCTTATTCAACGATTCAGTCTCGAGCGTGTAAGTTCGTCTCCTGCTGCGTGGAATTATGAAAAACTGGATCATTTCAACGGAGCCTATATACGTAAGCTGTCAGTAGAAAATCTCACAGACAGGATAGTGCCGTTTCTTCAGGCAGCCGGATTCAGGGCAAACAGGGAGAAAATGATCATGATAACCCCCCTGATTCAGGAGCGCATAAAGACCCTCGGTGAAGCACCGGCCGCTGTTGATTTCTTTTTTCTGAAAAACCTGCCGGACTATGACTACCGTGAGCTGATTCCGAAAAAGGGTGATCGCCTCATGGCGCTGAAGGCCCTTAAACAGGGAAAACAGTCCCTCGAAGCAACGGATTTTTCACTCAGGACTGTTGATGCTGCATTGCGGGCCGCGGTGAAATCACTCGGCCTGAAAGACGCACAGATGTTTCAGCCGATACGCGTTGCTGTCTGTGGAAGAAAGGTTTCACCGCCCCTGTTTGAAACGCTGTATGTACTCGGCAGGGAGATATCGCTGAAACGAATTGATGAAGCTATCAGTAAGCTTCAAAATGCTGCAGATTAGACATTTGCCGGGCAGAAATGTCTGGCCATCGATGAACTGCTCTGTTATGATATGTGGTATCCACGATCTTTCTTGGCGTATGTCATACGCATGATAAGCATCACATGAATAAAACAATATGTGCAAGAGATATTGGGACAGAAATTCATGAGCGAACCAGAAATCAGTAATACTTCAGATTTTATACGGGATATCATCAGGGAAGACCAGAAAACGGGAAAATACGACGGGCGGGTACATACCCGCTTCCCTCCCGAGCCGAACGGCTATCTCCATATAGGCCATGCAAAGTCTATCTACCTTAATTTCAGTGTGGCCGATGAATTCCAGGGTTTCTGCAATCTCCGGTTCGATGACACGAATCCCATCAAAGAGGAACGCGAATACGTCGAAGCAATAAAAGAAGATGTCCATTGGCTCGGATTCAGATGGGATGACCGTCTCTATTATGCCTCGGATTACTATGAACAGTTCTGCGCATACGCTGTTCAGCTGATACAGCATGGCAAGGCATATGTCTGTGACCTCAGCCCTGACGAGATGCGGGCGTATCGGGGCACCTTAACCGAACCCGGCACAGACAGCCCCTGGCGGAACCGTCCCATCGAGGAAAACCTCCAATTGTTTGAAAAGATGCGCGCTGGACACTTTGAGGAAGGGGCTAAAACTCTTCGCGCAAAAATAGACATGTCCTCGGGCAATCTGAATATGCGGGACCCGGTCATTTACCGGATTCTAAAGGCAGAGCATCACCGGACAGGCAACACATGGTGCATCTATCCGATGTATGACTTTGCCCACTGCATTTCTGATTCCATCGAACGCATAACCCATTCCCTCTGTACCCTGGAGTTCGAGGATCACCGGCCACTCTATGACTGGTTTCTTGATGTGCTCGGACTGTATCATCCCCAGCAAATAGAATTTGCCCGTCTGAACCTCAGCCATACGGTTATGAGCAAGAGAAAGCTCCTGCGCCTTGTAGAAGAAAAACAGGTCAGCGGCTGGGATGATCCGCGCATGCCGACCATCTCCGGCCTGCGCAGGCGCGGGTATACGCCGGAATCCATCAGGGCATTCAGTGAGCGTATCGGCGTTGCCCGCAGGGAGAGCCTTGTGGATATCGCGCTCCTTGAATTTTGCGTTCGCGAAGACCTGAATAAAAGAGCCCCTCGTGTCATGGGCGTGCTCAGACCGTTGAAGGTGGTTATCACGAATTATCCTGAGGATAGCGCGGAAGATCTCGAAGCGATAAACAACCCTGAAGATGCGGCCATGGGCACAAGAAAGGTGCCGTTTTCACGCGTACTGTACGTTGAACGGGACGATTTCCGTGAAGATCCACCGAAAAAATGGTTTCGCCTGGCACCGGGTCGTGAGGTTCGGCTTCGTTATGCCTATTTCATTACCTGTGTGGATGTTAAAAAAAACGAGGAAACCGCTGAGGTCAGTGAACTTCATTGCACATATGATCCGGCAACACGGGGAGGCGATTCACCCGATGGCAGAAGGGTGAAAGGAACCATCCACTGGGTATCTGCTACACATTCCCTCCAGGCAGAGATTCGGCTGTATGACCACTTGTTCACAAAAGAAGATCCGGAAGAGGTCGATGAAGACTCTGACTTCATCGCACATCTGAATCCTTATTCACTTGAACGCGTTTCTTCGTGTCGTGTGGAACCGTCACTCGCAGGCGCTTTACCTTTCAGTAGGTTCCAGTTCGAGAGAATCGGTTACTTCTCTGTTGATCCCGATTCCACTGATAAAAAACTGATCTTCAATCGTACTGTGACGTTAAAGGATTCGTGGGCAAAAATCGAAAAGAAACAACAACAGAAGAGTAATGGGGAAGAACTAAGAAAAAAAAGTACTGAGCGATGAGCAATGAGTACTGAGAACAAAAAACAGGATGAAAACAGATGTACGTGCCTCAGGCGAAGAAGCCTGCCTGAGGCAGGTTGCGACCATGCAAAAACGGTTTCTATTGTAAGATAGTAGTTGTATATGCAAATTTAAATCTGCTATATTCCGTTAGATTGATTATGAGTTACATTGCTGTCATAGGTTCCGGAAGCTGGGGAACAACCCTTGCATGCATGCTTGCGGAAGAGCAGTATGATATAAGTCTTTGGGCTCACGAAAAGGAGCTTGCTGACGAAATAAACAGCACGGGAAGAAACAGTATGTACCTTCCCGATGTACTTCTCCCATCAGCCCTCAAGGCATCAAACAACATTGAAGAAGTCCTGCAAAATGCACGTTATGTACTGAATGTTATTCCGACACAGTTCGTACGTTCCGTATTTACAGATGCAGTGCCTCATTTTCATAAAGAGGCAGTGATTATCAGTGCCTCAAAGGGAATCGAGCAGAAAACTCTGCTTACGGTATCATCGATTCTGTATGAGCTCACGAACAGGCAGGTTGCCGTAATCTCCGGACCCAGTTTTGCAGAGGAAGTCATCAATAAATTACCTACTGCAGTAACCCTCGCCACGAAAGATCCTGCAACCGGTCTTCTCCTGCAGGAAATTTTTAATACCAGCTATTTCAGAATATACACGCATACGGACGTGCTCGGTGTCGAACTCGGCGGTGCCCTGAAAAACGTTGTCGCTATAGCATCAGGAATCTCAGACGGTCTCGGACTGGGACACAGTGCGCGGTCTGCTCTCATCACGCGGGGGCTTGCCGAGATTATGCGTCTGGGAAATGCCATGGGTGCAGATACGAGAACATTCTCCGGCTTAAGCGGACTCGGAGACCTGGTGCTCACCTGTACTGGTCCACTGTCGCGTAATTATTCGGTTGGGTTCAGTCTCGGGCAGGGGGAAAAATTACCGGATATTCTCTCTGCAAGAAAAAGTATAGCAGAAGGAGTCACCACAGTCGTATCCGCCTTGGAGCTTTCACAGAAATACACCATTGAAATGCCCATTGTCGAGCAGGTGTATAATGTCCTGTATAAGGAGAAAAACCCGGGGAATGCGGTCCGGGAACTCATGGCACGTGCTCTCAAATCTGAATTTTAATCGGTAATCACCAGAATGACATGGACAGAAAAATCATAACAAAAATTTTGGCTGCTGTCAGAAACGGCAGCATAACGGTGCCTGATGCAGTGAAGGCATTACAGCATTTTCCCTACGAGGATATTGCCTTCGCAAAGGTTGACCACCATCGGCATCTCAGACATGGCGTGCCTGAAGTAGTTTTTGCCGAAGGCAAGACAGAACAGCAGGTTGTCAGTATTTCTCACGCCCTGTATAAAAAAAGCGGATCTTTTCTTATTTCAAAGGCAACAAAAAAGATATTTAATGCCCTGAAAATCAAGAAAGCTGTGTTTCACCCTGACGCTGGCATGATTTCAGTCGGCGAAGAGAAGAAGAAAAAGGGAAACATTCTCGTGCTGACCGCGGGCACCTCTGACATTCCCATAGCTGAAGAAGCAGTGGTTACCGCATCGTTTCTCGGAAGCAGGGTTCATACGTTGTATGATGTCGGTGTTGCCGGTCTCCACCGGCTCATGGACAACAGCAGGCAGATTACAGAAGCACACGTTCTCATTGTCGTTGCCGGGATGGAAGGCGCCCTCCCCTCTGTTGTGGGCGGTATCACGGGCAAACCCATCATTGCCGTACCAACGTCAGTAGGGTACGGGACAAGCCTGGGGGGCCTGACCGCTCTCTTTGCCATGCTCAACTCGTGTGTGCCCGGAATCGCTGTTATGAACATTGA
>JBFGJU010000046.1:0-10858 GCA_041577035.1 Thermodesulfovibrionales bacterium
CGTCAGCAAGTTTCATTCTCTTTACAACCGCATCAAGGTCCTTTTTTCCCATAAAACCCTGGAGCGGGGTAAAAAATCCATACGCAATATTAATAATTTCTTTGGCTATCTGTCCCCGAACCGGAATCTGGGTAAGACCTTTTACCTTCTTTTTCGCTTCAGATGCAGACATGATTCTCTCAACAATCTTTTTACCACCATGTCCTATTTCAGCCATCTTCTGTCTCCTTTCTGTTTTATTGATTCAATACGTATTCAAAAATAATCGAGTTTAGTTATGCCAGTGCAGCACAGACCCTTTCGAAAATCTCATCGATCGAACCAACACCCGAAACGGATTTGAGAATCCCCTTTTTACCGTAATAATCGATGAGCGGGGCTGTCTGGGCTTCATATACATCGAGTCTTTTCTTTATCGTCTCTTCTTTATCGTCGTCCCGCTGAAACAATTCACCACGACACTTGTCACAAATGCCTTCTTTCCCTGAGGGAGAAAAATACACATTATACATCTGCTGGCAGTTCTTGCACGTTCTTCTTCCGGTCAGTCTCTTCATGAGGTCATCCTTGTCAACATCAACGCTGAGCGCAATTGTCAGGGGAGCACCCATGGATGCCAGCATTGTATCAAGGGTCTCCGCCTGCGCTGTGTTTCTGGGAAATCCGTCAAGGATATATCCGTTCCTGCAATCATCCTGCTGTAATCTTTCCTCAACAAGGCCCAACACAACCTTGTCCGGAACCAGTTCACCTCTGTCCATAACCGCTTTTGCCTCTTTGCCAAGAGGTGTTCCATCCGCAACAGCTTTTCTCAAAATGTCTCCGGTTGAAATCTGAGGAATCGCATATTTTTCAATAAGCTTCTTTGCCTGTGTTCCTTTTCCGGCACCAGGCGCACCTAATAAGACAATTCTCATAATGCCTCCCTTAAAAGAAGTAAAAGCAAAAAAAACTAAAGCGTGAAAATGACGCTGAGCGTAATAATATATAAATACGCGCAAAGGAAACGATGCACAACGGAAACATATAACTATAAAGCTACTGTTTTTTTTAAGTCAAATTCATATTTTTGATAATAGGATAAAAATAACTTATTAATCTGATTTTTAGCTTATTTAGCTATAATGAATAATAATTCCTGTTAATCAGAATTCTAAATATGCTTAATTTTCAGCAGGTTAGACAAGTAGACATGGAGTTTTCCCAGGGCTCGCCCTCTATGGCTTATGGAATCTTTTTCATGGTCAGTCATTTGGGCAAAGGTCTTCTTTCGTCCCTCAGGATAAAACACCGGATCATATCCGAACCCACGTACTCCTTTTCGAGACCGCCCGATCATCCCACGTACCGAGCCGGTAAATGTCCGATATCGCCCGTTGGGCATGGCAAAAGCAATACAACAAACAAAGTGCGCCCCTCTCTTTCCATTTGGGATATCGTGCATAGTGCTTAGCAATTTCTTTACGTTTTGTCGGTCATCAGCATCAACGCCAGCATAGCGGGCAGAATAAACCCCGGGTTTTCCGTCAAGGGCATCAACTTCAAGGCCTGAGTCATCTGCGATAGCGGGATATCCAGTTCTTTTTGATATCTCACGAGCTTTTTTCACTGCGTTTGCCCTGAACGTCACCCCGCTTTCTTCTACTTCAGGAACGTCCGGGAACGCGTCAAGCGTCAGAATCCGTATACGCAGATCTGAGCAGATGCGCTTTATTTCAGTAATCTTTTTCTTATTTCGCGTTGCAAGGACTACAGTAATATCCATCTTTAGCCGGTTTATCGTAATGAGGATACGATATCTCACTTCTTCAAAAATGAACAACCATTGACTTGACTATTCCCGAAATCACCTCTTTTTATACCATAAAAGCCGGCCGTTGTAATACTGATTCACATGCCATTGTCAGCTATTATTCACTCATCGAATTATTTTTCAATTACATGTTTTTATTGAAAAAAATTAAAGCATTTTGTTAGTATTTTCAGTGTCAAACAGTAATGACAATAACGGAAAAGCGGGATTGCTTCTGCGGACAGCATCGAAATTGCTGGATTTTATCATTATTGCTGCTGTCATGGAATTGATTCCGAATGCCGGCTATTTTGCAGGGCTTGCATATATCCTGTTGGGCGATGGGTTTTTTGACGGCAGAAGCCTCGGAAAGAAACTGCTCAAATTAAAAGTTGTTTCCATAGACAACAATGCCCCGTGCACGTTCAGAGAATCGATCTTGAGAAACAGCACCTTCGCTCTGGGGCTGGGGCTGACAATCCTGCCGTGGATAGGCTGGCTGTTTCTCCTTGGAATTATTATACTTGAGTTTATACTGGTACTCGGCAGCACAGACGGCAAACGTCTTGGTGATGAGTTTGCGAATACAATGGTTATTGAATCGTAAGAACCTTTTTTTGGAGGAATAATGTTTCTTCATTCTATACTTGGATTATTTTCTAATGATCTCGCTATTGATCTCGGCACAGCAAATACCCTTGTCTACGTCAAAGGGAAAGGGATCATCTGCGATGAACCGTCTGTAGTTGTCATAAGAAAAGACAACAAGAAAACCGTTGCCGTGGGATCAGAGGCGAAGCGGATGCTCGGCAAGACTCCCTCAAACATCATGGCTATACGACCAATGAAGGATGGTGTTATTGCGGATTTTGATGCAACAGGAGAAATGCTTAAATATTTTATCAAGAAAGTTCATAATCGGCGCAGTTTTGTTTCTCCGAGAGTTATCATCGGCGTGCCATCCGGTATCACACAGGTAGAGCAGCGTGCGGTGAAAGATGCTGCAGAGGCATCCGGCGCACGAGAAGTCTATCTTATCGAGGAGCCTATGGCCGCAGCAATTGGGGTAGGACTTCCTGTAGGTGAACCGTCCGGAAACATGATTGTAGACATTGGGGGCGGCACAACAGACATCGCGATCATTTCTCTTGACGGCGTTGTGTACAACAAGGCCGTCAGAGTTGGAGGCGATAAGATGGACGAGGCTATCATGTCCTATATAAAGAGGAGATACAGCCTTATGATTGGTGAAATGACAACAGAGCAGATCAAAATCGATATTGGATCTGCATTCAAATCGGGGAATACCGAAGACAGGATTATGGAAATCAAGGGGAGAGACCTTATTTCGGGCATACCAAAGATTATTACGGTCAATGAAGGTGAAATTCGCGAGGCATTATCCGAGCCAATTAATATAATACTCGATACGATAAAAGTAGCACTCGAAAACACTCCTCCTGAACTGGCTGCGGACATTGTCGACAGAGGAATCGTTCTTGCCGGCGGCGGTGCTCTTCTGCTGGGACTTGATGCCTTGATCAAACAGGAAACAGCTCTTCCTGTTATCGTAGCTGAAAATCCATTGACAGCGGTTGTTCTTGGTGTTGGAAAGATGCTAGACGAATTAGACCTCCTTCGAAGAGTAGCAATTACGTAATACAGAATGCCAAAGAGACATACTCTTGTTTTTTTCGTGTTTATCATAGCTTCTATTATTCTTATGACATTTCAAAGTAAACGGGGATACACATTTCACGATAATATATTCTATGTTATTCTTAACTATTCAAATGAAGTAATACATTCCACTATAGATGCTTTCAAACAGCCATTTCACAGGATGGCATTGCGCGATGAAGAAAACCAAAGACTGCAGGACAGGATCAATAACCTTTTATTAAAGAATAAGCAGCATGAAGAAACGATAAATGAAAACAGACGACTAAGGGACCTCCTCAAGCTCCATGATAACACGCAAGGCTATGTTGCAACTGCAGAGATCATCGCACGAGGCTTACATTCATTAAAGGATACTCTGATCATAAACAAGGGTGCGAATCACGGTATCAAAAAGAATATGGTTGCTATCACGCCAAAGGGTCTCGCAGGAAAAATAGTGGCCGTTGCTGATTCTTATGCTGATCTCCTGTTAATGACGGATATTAATTTTTCGGCTTCAGTCAGATTACAGGAAAGCCGAAAAGAAGGCATTGTTTCCGGAACGGGAACTGGCAAATGTATCTTGAAATATGTGCTATATGGAGAAGAAGTGCATACCGGGGATATCGTAGTTACGTCGGGACTTGATCAGTTTTTTCCCAGAGGTATCCCGGTGGGATATGTAGCAAAGCTCGAACGAAAAGAAAAGAGGGGGCATTTTCAATATATTGAGGTTGTGCCGTTTCAGGATGATAAGAAACTTGAGGAAGTCATTATAATACAATGAGATATGTGTACTGGAGCCTGACACTCTTTCTGGCATTGATTATTCAGAGCAGACTTTCTCTCCTTGGTGTTTCGCCAAATCTCACGGTTCTTCTCGCGTACTTCGCCGGTATCCGCTACGGCAAAACAAAAGGACTTTTTATCGGTGCGCTTATCGGTGCCATTGAAGATAGCGTTTCCTCTTCATTACTGGGACCGCATATGCTCTCAAAAGGCATTGTTGGATATGCTGCTTCTTTCATGATTTCCGGAGGCTTCTTTAGATGGACACCGGTTCTCGGGATGATTTTGTTATCAGTGCTCACGTTAACTGACAATGCTATCGGGTTTATTTCAAGAACCCTGTTTGATAAGATGCCGGATGCGCTCAGCACCATGTTTTTCATTTCAATCATGCAATCTCTTCTGAATGCCCCGGCAGGAATATTTCTAAGGCCAAGCGATGAAGAATGACACGACAGTATCCGCAAAGGTAATACCGGTCAGCATAATAATGATTGCCGGATTTGTTATCATCCTGCTCCGCCTGTGGCAACTTCAGGTTGTCCAGGGAAGCGAATACAGGAAGACAGCAGAATCAAACCGGCTCAGGGTCATCGGGATTCCAGCCCCGAGAGGAATCATTTACGACAGAAACGGTCTGCCACTGGTAAAAGACACCCCCTTTTTCATTGCTTCGGTCATCCCCGCTGAAATAAGTAATAAACATTTTCCACTGCTGGCTGAAATACTTGATATGCCTGTCGATGAAGTGCATAAGAAAGTAACTGAATCACACCACAATCCTGAAATTCCGATACGATTGAAGGAACCGCTGAACTTCGAAGAGGTCAGTTTTCTGGAAGCCCGACGTTCAGACGTACCCGGGCTTATCATAGAGGTAGATCTTGGAAGAAAATACCTTTACGGACAGACCGCGTCACATCTTATTGGTTATCTGGGTAAGCTCAGCCCTCAACAGGCAGCAGATCCTGCGAATCATGATGTCCCGCCAACGGCATTTATAGGTCAATGGGGTGTTGAGAAACTGTTTGATAAGCGATTGAGAGGAATAGCAGGGAAAAAAGTCTACGAAGTTGATGCCTTGGGCAGGGAAATCAGATTATTTCAGGAACAGCAGCCTATCGAGGGAAAAGATCTCACATTGAGTGTTGATATCGCTCTTCAGCAGGAGGTTGAAAAGGCTTTTGAAGGCAAGACCGGGGCATTTGTAGCTCTTAAACCGGATACCGGAGAAATACTCGGCCTGGTTAGTTCCCCTTCTTTTGATCCGAACAAGTTTACCCATGGCATAACCTATGAAGCATGGCAGTCATTGATGCAGGACCGTAAATTCCCCATGCTGAACAGAACAACTCAGAGCGTGTTTCCACCAGGATCGATATTCAAAATAATCACGGCAGTTGCGGCCCTGGAAGAAGGCGTTATCAATGAAGAGACGACGGTAACCTGCTCGGGCAGCATAAAATATGGTAACAGGAAATTCCGGTGTTGGAAGCGCGGCGGACACGGCCGCGTTTCGGTTCACCGGGCTTTGGTCGAATCATGCGATGTATTTTTCTATGAAATCGGGAAACGGCTCGGCATAGATACCATCCATGCCTATGCTTCAAAATTTGGGCTCGGCAGTAGGACGGGCTTTCCCTTTGGCAATGAAAAGGAAGGGCTTATTCCGACTACAACATGGAAGTTAGAGACAAAGAAAACAAAGTGGTTTCTGGGAGAGACCTTTATTAACGCTATCGGGCAGGGGTATGTATCAATAACCCCGATCCAGGCTGCCTTTATGACGGGCATATTTGCAAGTGGCGGCACTTCTTTTACTCCCCAGATTTTGATCGGGGGTGATCCGGAAAAGATTAACAGAATCGATTTGTCCCCTGAGACAATAAGAATTGTCAGTGATGGTCTCATGGGCGTTGTCCATGAAAAACGGGGTACGGGAAAGGCTGCCCGGTTAGACGACCTGACCATAGCCGGCAAAACCGGCACTGCTCAGGTTGTAAGTATTCGCAAGGACTCAAAAGATCTGCCTGAGCACATAAGAGACCATGCCTGGTTTGTCGCGTATGCCCCCGTTGAAAAGCCGGAAATTGCGCTCGCAGTCTTTGTTGAGCACGGAGGGCACGGGGGAACAGCGGCAGCGCCAATTGCAAAAAGGGCTATTGAGTCTTATCTCCTCAGAAACGATCACGAAAGAAAACAGTAAGATGTTAAGAATTAACAGGAGAATATGGAGAAATTTTGACTGGATAACGCTTCTGATCGTTATTCTCATATCTGTTATTGGTATATTGACGATATACAGCACAACAAGACAACCCTATGGGGCACCTCAGGCGCCTTTTTATCTGAAACAGCTCTTATGGCTGGGTATTGGCCTGGCAGGTCTTATAGTCATGGTCAGTTTTGATTATATATGGCTCAGCAGGTTTTCGATTCCTTTATACGTTGTCGGGCTGGCACTCCTTATCATCGTTATGATGATCGGGAAAACAGGCATGGGGGCTCAGCGATGGATCAGTCTCGGCCCTGTATCATTTCAACCTTCAGAATTATTTAAACTCATATTCATTGTTATGCTGGCAAATAGCCTCAGTATATCTCAGGATCTTATTGGATTAAAATCTTTTCTTCGCATTTCTTTGTTTATTGTCGTCCTGCCTTTTTTATTGATTCTCAAGCAGCCTGATCTTGGTACAGCTTTGGTTCTGATGGCACTTTTCTTTTTGATCATGTTCGCCAGAGGCATTCAAAGAAAAGCCCTTATTATCATATTGTCCGTAAGCATCGTATCGCTCCCGTTTCTTGGAAGTATTGTGTGGAGCGGGTTAAAAGAATACCAGAAAAACAGGGTTATTGCATTTGTCGATGCTGACGTTGATCCGTCAGGGATAGGCTATCATATTAAGCAGTCAAAGATTGCAATTGGTTCGGGAGAATTCATTGGCAAAGGATTCCTGAAAGGAACCCAGGGCCCGTTCAGATTTCTGCCGGAAAAACATACCGACTTCATCTTCTCAGCATTTGCGGAAGAATGGGGTTTCTTAGGCTCGGCACTACTGCTCTCTCTTTATTTTATTTTTATGCTGAGAGGACTGGATACATCGCGGAAAGCAAAAGACGACTTCGGGAAGATACTTGCTCTGGGGATAACATTCATGTTTTCACTTTATTTCTTTATAAATATCGGCATGACGCTCGGCATCATGCCGGTGGTCGGCATCCCTATGCCATTCATGAGTTACGGCGGTACGGCCCTCCTTTCAAATTTTATTGCTGCAGGCATTCTGATAAATATAAGAACACGCCGATTCAGTCTCTTTTATTAGTCAAATAAATTCTGTTATAATTTTATTCTTCTTTCCTTTGATTTTTGAGATTTAGGTTTTCGTATTTCGAGTTCAGAATTTATCGTTCTTACTTGGCGGTGTAGCTCAGTTGGTTAGAGCATGCGGCTCATATCCGCAGAGTCCGGGGTTCAAATCCCTGCACCGCCACCATTCCCCTGCACCCAAAAGGTGTCAGGTCTTGACTCTTGACATAACTGCCCCAGATCATTAAACTTCGCATATGGGAAGGCCACTAAGGATTGAGTATCCGGGCGCTCTCTATCACATAACGAGCCGGGGAAATGAGCGACGGAAGATATTTCTTGACGCTCACGACAGAGGAAAATTTCTTGATATTCTCAGAGATTACCATGACCGGGTTGGAATCCTTGTACACAGTTATGTGCTCATGGACAATCACTATCATCTCATTATTGAGACACCGTCCGGTAATCTTTTGAAAGTTATGCATGGGATAAATAGTGGATACACGGGCTATTTTAACCGGCGATATGAGAGGAGCGGTCACCTTTTTCAGGGCAGGTATAAGGCTATTCTGGTAGACAAAGACATATATCTAGTAGAACTGAGCAGATATATACATTTGAATCCAGTGAAGGCCGGCATAGTAGAGAAACCCGCACACTATAGGTGGAGCAGTTATGGTGGCTATATTGGAATGGGAAAAAATGAGGAGTGGGTTGAGTATGCCTGGGTATTGGGTCAATTTGGAAAGAGCGTGAAAAGTTCAAGGCAGAAATATCGAGAATATACTGAGAAAGAAATAGAACAAAAGGGAAAAAATCCTTTTGAGAACATCTGGGGACAGGTTGTATTAGGGGGAAAAGAATTTAGAGAGCACGTAAAGGAAATGATCCAGGGGCAACCCATAAGCGGGGAAATAGTTGAGCGGAAGAGATTGGAAGAAAGGAGTTCGCCTGAATTAATTATCCGGGCTGTTGCCAGTGAGTTTGGCGCCGAAGAGGAGGAGATAATTAAGAAGGGAAAGAGGCAGAACATAGCCCGTTCAGTGGCAATGCATATTGTACAGAAATATTCCGGCTTAACTAACGAAGCAGTAGGGAATATATTTGGGGGAATACATTATAGTGCGGTTACTAAAACATCGATGCGGCTTCAGGAATTAGTGAGGCGTGATAAGAATTTAGCGAAACGTGTTCAAAAAGTTATTTCTCATGTCAAGACCTGACACCTTCTAGGTAGGCGTAATAAAAGGCCATACAGGAGAAAAAGACCGCCAGCAGTCCCAGAATAACGTAAAGAATCCCTTTTGATTTTTTCCCATATTTAAACTGGATATATGCTTTTGGAATGAGTGTGAAGACGCCAAACAGCAGCATTACTCCCACCAGTATCTGTGCGATCAATCGCGTCATGAAAGATTACATCCCCTCAATCGGACACTGACCGCAGTCAGGTTTCGTACGGCAGTACTCTTTCGCGAGCCTGACAAGTAATGCATGATATTCATTGAATAACCGCACATTTTTTTTGAGACTGGAATGAAACAGTTCCTGATATGTTTCATACGTTTCGTTATAATCAAGAATAGTATGCCGTGCAAGCACCCGTTTTGTATATGCATCTATGACGAATACCGGTTTTTCGAGCGCATAAAGGATTATGGAATCAGCTGTTTCAGGCCCAATACCGTGAACTGACAAAAGTTTTTTTCTTATCAATGGCAAAGGTTCCTTTTTCATTCTGCTGATTTCACCATTATATGTTTTCATAAAAAAACGCATAAAGTGTTTCAGTCTTTTCGCTTTGATATTAAAGTATCCTGCAGGACGTATCAGGGATGCAAGCTTTTTTGTATGAGTCCTGTGAAGCACCTCTGGATCAAGGATATCAGCCAGTTTGAGCTTTTGTATTGCCTTTTCAACATTTGTCCAGTTGGTATTCTGGGTGAGGATAGCTCCTACAGCAACCTCGAACGCTGAATCAGCCGGCCACCACTGCTGGGGACCGAAATGATGATACAGCCTGTCGTATATGCCTTGGAGTATATCACTCATACCATTGAGGCTTTGGTTTCTGTTCATTTCTCATTCAACATCATAAAATACATGAGACCGCATTTTTTTCTTTTCTGAGGTTTTTTTCTTGTCCTCAAGCATTTTTTCCTTTGCGCGCTTTGAGCGTTTCCTTTTCTGTCTCCGGATTTTTTCGATCCTCTTCTGTTCCTCGCTTTCCTTCCCCTTTATCATCCGCTCAATTTTTCTGACAAGGAGTTCCCGGGCCTTATAGCGGTTCAAGGCCTGTGAACGTTCCTTCTGGCACTTTACTTCAATGCCTGTTGGCAGGTGCTTCAGATAAACACATGTTGACACCTTATTGACATGCTGTCCTCCCCTGCCGCCAGACCGAATGAATGATTCCTCTATGTCCTGCTCATGGATATCGAGTGCATCCATTTTATTTTTGAGGGCCGTCCGCTTGGCGGGACTTACGGAAAAAATACTCATAATTTATTACTATAGCATCTTTACTGATGACTATTTAATTTTTTGCGGTTCTTAAGCTATAGTATATTTCTAAAAAAGGATAATACAATTATGCTTGACGCTCGATTTGTAAAAGAAAACACCGATCTCGTAAAGAATGCCCTTGAGAAAAGACAGTATGAATTTCCTCTGTCTGAACTTCTCGATACCTATGATCGAAGAATATCACTGCTCAAAGAGGCTGAAGAACTCAGAAACCGGCGGAATGTGGTTTCTGAAGAGATCGGTAATCTCAAAAAACAGAAGGCTGATGCTTCATCCCAGCTTATTGAGATGAAAACGGTCTCCGATCGAATAAAATCACTTGATGATAAGCTGAGAGAACTCGATGACCAAACAAGATCCTTTCTGCTGACTATCCCCAATCTGCCTGATAACTCAGTTCCTGTCGGTGCAGACGAAACAGAAAATGCTGAGATCAGGAAATGGGGCACACCAAAAGATTTCGAGTTTCAACCCCTGAATCACTGGGATATAGCCGAAATGCTCGATATTATCAGTTTTGAGCAGGGTTCAAAAATTGCGGGTGCGCGGTTTTCGCTCATGAAGGGAGAAGGGGCAAGACTCGAGAGGTCCTTAATGAATTTCATGCTCGATCAGAACACGTCAAAGGGATATACAGAGGTTTTTCCTCCGATATTGGTGAACAGGGAGACCATGACCGGCACGGGCCAGCTGCCGAAATTCGAGGAAGAACTCTTCCGGATACAGGACCCTGAGTTTTATCTCATCCCTACGGCAGAGGTCCCTGTCACCAA
>JBFGJU010000047.1:0-10744 GCA_041577035.1 Thermodesulfovibrionales bacterium
AAAAATCAAATGAACAACAATCCTGCCCTGTGAAAGTCCTCTATTTTCCTGGACCATTTTACGAGCGCAATGTGCAATTTGCCTTTTTCGTGCTTGTCGTCCCATTCAATGACATGGCCTGCGTGAAGTCTATAGCTTGTTTGCAGGCCCAAGCCTACGTTACTGATATCTATTATGGTGCCGTGCGCATGTTTTTTATCCAGCCCCTCGTCGGTTTCTTCGAGGACAATAAATTCAATGGTATCACCATATGGCTGCCGCTTGTGTTGTCTTCGCTCTTCCACGTATTGGACACCTCTCTTGGGCGCCCCATTCTTTCAGGAGCGCGCAGGTCATTATCCTGTCTTATCATCAGTTTAATGCTTGATCGCGGATGAGGTCAAGGAAGGCAAGATTTAATTCGGTTCCCGTGGGATGAAGATAGTACTTTGGAAGAACCGGTATCCGCAGGTGTATTGTCAGTTTTTTCTCACGCTTGTTCCCAATCTATTTATAGAAATCATAATGATCTGTTATAGTTATATATGGTCGTTCGTTTTATATTAGCTATGGTATGTCTCCTGTTTCTCGTGAGCCCGGTTCTTTCACTTGATGTACATGAACATATTCTGGAAAACGGGCTGAAGGTGCTCATCCTGGAAGATCATTCGGCACCAACAGCTACATTTCAGGTCCTGTACCGGGTCGGATCAAGAAATGAAGCGTTTGGAAAAACAGGTCTGAGCCATCTGCTTGAACATATGATGTTCAAAGGAACCAGCCGGTTCGGACCAAAAACATTTTCTCAGACCATAAAAAGAGCGGGCGGCATTGACAATGCATTCACATCCAAGGAATACACCGGCTATTTTCAGCTGCTCGCTTCGAAACGCATATCATTGCCGATTGAACTTGAGGCAGACAGAATGAATAACCTGCTTCTCGCTGATGAGGCAGTCCTTGCCGAGCGCAATGTTGTCATGGAGGAAAGACGGCTGAGATATGAAGATGATCCACAGAATTATTTATTTGAAGAAGTCATGGCCATGGCCTTCAAGAACCATCCCTATCGCTGGCCTGTCATTGGATGGATGTCTGATCTTGAACAGTTAAAGCCCGCAGACCTCATGAACCATTACAAGACATATTATGTTCCTAATAATGCAGTTATTCTGGTAGTCGGCGACGTAAACACAGAGCATGTCCTTGCCGAAATCAAAGAGCATTTTGCCAGAATCCCAAAAGGCCCCGAAGTTAATCAGACTGCGTTCAGCGATCCTGCACAGAAAGGGGAAAGAAGGGTATATGTAAGAAAGGAAGCAGAGTTACCGTACATTCTGTCAGCGTTCAAGGTGCCAAACATCAAACATGAACACAGCTATGCCCTTGAAGTGCTCGCGATGATTTTATCCGAGGGTAAAAGCTCGCGATTATATACTGCACTGATTTACGAAAAACAGATTGCCCTCTCCGCATGGGCGAGCTATTCCGGTTTCTATCGTGATCCATTTCTGTTTTTCGTCGGCGCTACCCCCGCTCAAGGGATAAAAAGCGAAGATGTTGAACAGGCACTGGAAAAAGAAATGGAAAAAATTAAAAAGCAAGCCCCGACAGAACGAGAAGTTCAAAAAGCAAAAAACCAGATAGAAGCGTCCTTTATTATGGAACAGGATTCTATCTATATGCAGGCACGGACCATAGGTACCTTTGAAATGTTGGGAGGATGGCGTTTCATAGAAACATATCTTCACGGTATCAGGAATGTCACACCTGAAGATGTCCGATCTGTTGCGGAGCACTATCTTGTTGATGAAAGAAGAACTACCGGCATTTTGATTCCTCTTGAAGAAAGCACGGACAAAGAATGAGCATATCCGCATTCGTTGAAAGGTATAGCGCTATAGTAAGCGGCATTCTTCTTATTCTCTTTTCATACTCCATAGGAGCTACCGATGCATATGAAGAGCAGCGCGCTGCACGAGAAGTCCTCGCCAATGGTATCACCCTCCTTCATGCTGAGAGAAAAGCCCTGCCGATCATAACTGTTGTTGTTGCGATCAAGGGAGGCAGCATCCTTGAGTCTCCGGAAAAGGCAGGCCTCTCAAATTTGGTTGCTGATCTTCTGAATGAAGGCACGACAACACGATCAGCCAGCGACATCAGTGAGGCCATAGAATTTGTCGGCGGCTCTCTCCACGCCTCTGGTGGTGCGGATTTCGTTACGGTATCTCTTTCCGTCTTAAAGAAGGACATTGACCTCGGCCTTGACCTTCTTTCCGACATCATACTGAATCCTGCCTTTAAAGCACAGGAGATTGAGCGACAGAGAAATATTTTGAAAAACAGTATCATACAGCAAAATGAGGACCCTGGAATTGTTGCATCCAAGGCTTTTTTAGAAAAAGTGTTTGGTTCTCACCCGTACGGCTGGCCCGTGACAGGCACAGTAAACTCCATCGATGCAATCACCCGCGAGGATATCATCGCTTTCCATAAATCCACATATGTTCCCAACAATGCCATCGTGACTGTTGTCGGGGACATCGATAACAAAACGGTGAAGCGACTACTCAACAACTACTTCAGTGACTGGAAGCACAAAACGGTACGGATACCTTCCCTGCCTGTTCCAGAATCTTTTGATGGGCCGCGCGTAGTCAAAATTCAGAAGAATATTACCCAGGCAAACATCATTTTCGGGCATCTTGGAATCAAGAGAAGTAATCCTGATTATTTTGCAATTTCAGTAATGAATTACATTCTGGGAGGAGGAGGTTTTTCATCCCGTCTTATGGACGTTATCCGCGATACCAAAGGGCTATCATATGATGTGCATAGCATATTCTCATCACAGAAATACGGCGGGAATTTCCATATCGCTCTGCAGACAAAAAATCGATCAGCAGGCACTGCTGTTGATATCATACTGTCAGAACTGGAACGCATCAGGACATACCCTGTCCTCGATAAAGAGCTGCATGATGCCAAATCATATCTGACCGGAAGTTTTCCCCTTCGCATTGACTCGAACAGAAAAATGGCACGGTATTTAACAGCAATAGAATATTATGGCCTCGGCCTTGATTATGCCGCAACGTATAAGAAAAGAATTGATGCGGTATCAAGGGACGATGTGCTTCGTGTCGCAAAGAAATATCTCGACTCAAAGAATTATGTCCTTGTCTTCGTTGCACATATTGAAGAGGCCGCTCTCACCGACAAATAAGATATCAACGCTTCAAAATTCATGTTATTTCAAAAAGTATACAGGAAAAACCAATAGAGCGTTCATGTGTGAAAGCAGGTGTGCTTACTATCTGTTTTAGACGGTTACCGCGATCTTCTGCGGTCCATGATAACGACACTCTTTTTGAACGTCTTGGCGTATTGTTTTAATTCTGCAACCTTCTGGGCAACTTCTTTTGGCTCCCTGATAAGCGTCCGGTCAGTATTCACAACTGCCAGTGATACGGTCATAACACCGTACATAGCTGGCCTGTCTTCCCGGTCAACCGAAACAATAAATCCTTTTTGTACATCTTCCGGATCATAATAATCAACAATTCCTTTATCGAATTCTTCGATCACCTTGTTACAGATCGAATGTATTCTTTCCGGTGAGCAGATGATGACAAAATCATCTCCACCGATATGTCCCAGGAAATCATCATTCGCCCCGTAGTTAGCTTTCACCTCAAACAGCAGGTCTCCTAACCATTTCAGGACATCACTGCCTCTTGAATAACCATAGCGGTCACTGTAGGCCTTAAAGTTGTCAAGATCAATCAGGCAAAACGAGAATTTCATAGTTTCGTTTAATCGTGTCAGCAGTTCTTTTTCTATCGCGAGGTTTCCCGGTAATTTCGTCAAGGGATTTGCATCAAGATTCATGGCCTCGAGTTCCTTAAGGCGTGAAGACATTTCCCGGAACGAGATAGCCAGGTCCGCGAGTTCGTCCGCACCCTGAATATCCGGAAGATTGTCATAATTGCCGCTGCTGATTGAGTCTGTTGCCTCTTTCAATTTACTAATAGCGGTGTTGATGTTATTCGTTATCAACGACGCGAACAAAATACCGAAGCCCAAGGAAAGGCTGCTCAAAATTATCGTAATCATGAGTGCCTGTTTGCCAACATCCCCAGCCCTGCCAATATGAAGATTCTGCTGTTCTTTAACCTTGATACCAATGTCTTTAAGAGATACAATAATTTTGTTTAAGGCTGTTTTGAGTTGATTAGATGACATTTCTTCAGCTTCTTCGATTCTTCCAGCCTTTATCAGGGAGGCTTGCTTGGCAAACTGTTTTGTGTAATGGTTGTGCTGCTCCGCAAGTGAGTCGAGGAGACTTTGTAGCCGCGGGTTTTTCTCATTGATTTCAGAGTGTAATGACTTGAATTCTATGCTTCGTCGCCAGAATATTGTCTCAGCATTGGGGCTGCGCAGGGTAAGATATCTCTTTTCATAAAGGTCTTGCGCCATAACAATATCGTTCAACTTGGTGATCTTTTCTGCCGTTTCAATATCGTCAAAGATCAGAGCAGTCGAAATATTGTTTAACTCCCGCAGACTCCAGATGGCATAGCCCCCGACTACAAGAATGAATGATATCATGATGAGATAGCTGATAAATATCTTCTGTTTCAGGCTAAGGTTCACTAAATCTTTATTCCTTTCATATGATCAGACTGTGAAACGTTCAGGTGCTGTTCTCCTATGCCGCCTATGGCAGACCGATTTTGCTGAAATTCATGCCCTTTAGCATGTCCAATATTATCATAATTTAAACTAAAATTGTCTATTTGTAAATATCAGGGGCGCGAAAAGGGTGTCTGCCCACGTATGAAACCTCGAGCGCGCCTGTTGGAATCCATGTATCAGACAGTGATCTTCAAAAAAAATGCCCTGTTTGATATCAGTGTTATTCTCATACGAGAACCATTAATCCTCAGTTATTCGTATGTCACAGGAAAGGCATTCGGTATCTTGATATCCTCTGGACATTCTAAATGATATATGAGATCCGACTATACGAGCAAAGATCCTTTTAACACCTTGCAGGTACCGGAGAGGCATTTCAATGCTTCCAGAGCCTGCAGAGCACCGATAACCGGACAAATATAACAGACATCGCCTAAAACATACAATGATCACAATGCACATGGGAGGCTGTTCTACCTCACATAAAATCCGTACATGCTGTAAATAAAATGTCCATGAATTGTGTATGACTCCAAGCCCCATTCTTCCGGCAAAGGCCAGTACGGCTCACCATCTTTCAGCGCCTTGAGGGCTGCGTCATCAAGCATCTTGTATCCGGATGTCCGTACGAGTTCCACCCCCTGAAGTCTTCCATTTTTTTTGATCGTAAACCGTATCCTTAAATCGCCATAAATACCTTTCATCCGTGCTTCTAAAGGATACGTCCATATGCTTTCTATCCGTTCCTTTAGTTTGCTCATATATCCTGTATAACGATATTCTGTCGTATTAAAGGTAATCGTGTTATCCCTGTCAGGTCCTTCGGAACTCCCATGAAAATCTTTTTTTGCAGTGCTACTGATAATATCCCTATCAAATAATTTTGCCCGTTCGTCATAGCCCGGTTTCACCCTTTCTGCATCTTCAGTGCGCTCCCTTGAACTTTCAGGTGAACCTTTTTCAGGAGAGATTCCTTCGGGCAGGGGTTTGCCCGTCTTCCTTCCTCTTCCCGGAACTTCCGGTTTTTCTTTTGAAGGTATTTCACGACGCTTCTGCAGAGGCGGCGCCGTTCGCGGCCTTATCGGGAGCTGAGGAATGAGGCGAGGGACCTCTTCAGGCTTGCTCAGCTCTTCAGGAAAAACAAGGGTAGTCACAAACTCCTGTTTGTTGCCAGACTTCGGAGCCGGCAAAAAATACATGCCAATGAACAGCAAGACGTGGACTATAGCAGAAAGAATGAAGAACGTTTGTATTTTCAAATCAAGCTTTTTTCCGGGAGCCCGCGATACCGCTGATCTGCCCGGCTATTCCGGTTCCCTTGCTCCTAACCGCTTCACTCAAAATCCCGGAGGGAACGGGCAGTATATTTTTGCTTTCCTCACGGAAGAAACTCCACTCATATAATATGCTGATATTTTATAAAATACATTGCCTATCGAGCCGGATATCGTGCTATCCGCATTTTCTGCCCAGTCCACCGTCTTCCTGCTATTATTAATGGCAGTTATAAGATAAATGTGATCAGCCTTCATGCCGTTCACATCTTCCGTACTCGGCTTCGGGAGTCCCCTGTTTTTTCCAAACTGTGTGTGGGAATGAAAATCACCGATTATTTCCAGCCGGTCAAAGCGGTCCAGAACAGGCTGTATTTTCTTATGGCTTCTGTCGTGAGACGTCACGCCACGCGGTTTTCTGCTCGCTGTCTGAAAACTGAATGCGTGCTCTATAATGAATCTATCCTTCAGCTTATACCCAAGGAGATATCCCAGACATTCTTTCTTATATACTTCTGCTGAACTCAGTAAAATATCCAAAAATGCCGTTTCAGACAAATATACTCTCATCTATTTGAGATGTCTGGGCAATCTCACGGAAAGAACAGGACACGGGGCGTTCCGTATGACCTGCTCAGCTGTACTGCCAAAGATCATTCTGTCTATTCCCTTTCTGCCATGTGTTCCAATGACAACCATATCTATATTCTGTTCTTCAGCGTATGTCACTATTTCTTCATGAGGAGTTCCTTTCAGCACTATCCGTTCTATATCTTCGTAGCCTCTCATTTCATCAACAAACAGTTTTTCAAGTTCCTCACGGGCGCTCTTTTCCATATCCTTATACATTTCATCCATCGATACGTGAGGGACGTACCAGCCCGAGGTCTTTGCCACATCATACAGTACATGCAAAAAATAAAGTCTTGCCCCATACTGTTTCGCAAGATCAACCGCATATCTGAGAGCATTTACAGAGCTCTCGGAAAAATCCGTTGCAAAAACAACCTTTCTAATCTCCATGATCAACCTCCATCAGAAATTTTGCCGCGTATTCGGGTGATGTCGGCAATATATAAAAACCTGAGCCCCATTCAAATCCGCTCGTTGTTAACAATCTTGGTATTATTTCCACATGCCAGTGGTAATCCTCACCCAGAGTATGCCAGTGATCCTTTCTCGGAATCCTGTTAGGAGCAGTATGAATAAAATAATTGAATGCCAGACCTTCAAAGGTCTTTCGCAGCTTCCTCAGAACAGCAGCCAGCACATACGCAAAGTCTTTCGTTTCATCCGGTTCGATATCCTGGAAAGCACAGGTATGTTTTTTCGGTATAATCCAGGTCTCAAACGGAAATTTTGACGCATACGGACAAAAGAGCAGGAAGTGGTCTGTTTCGAGTATCACCCGTTTATTGACTCTGAGTTCTTCTCTGATAACATCACAGAAAATACACCTTTCTTTATAGTTAAAATATAGCTTGGCTCCATCGAGTTCTTCTTTAACTCTTTTCGGTATGACCGGAGTTGAAGCTATGTGTGAAGCCGGATGCGAAAAAAGAGCACCCGCCTGCTTTCCGGAATTCTTGTATATTAAGGTATATCTGAATCTGGGATCTTCATCAAGGGCGACAATCCTTTCCCTGTAGGTTGTTATTACCCTTACCATCTGCTCAGCGCCCATATCTTCAGGCCTTTTGGAATGATCCGGGGATTCGATTACTATTTCATCTGCTCCGATCCCGTTCATCTTATCGTATAAACCAACTCCAGTCCTGCCCAGATCCCCGTCTCCACGAAACACAGGGGTAACATGCGGAATAACCCTTGTCCACCATTCTCTCTCGGACCCTTTTGGGCCGCTTTTCTTTGGCATACTCGTAATCGCTGGCGGCAGTTCATCTTCCTTCCCGGGACAGAGGATGCAATTCTTTTCATGGTCTTCCATGGCATGAATGCCATAATCCGAAGGGTCCCGGGGATAGGAATAAACAGCAATCCATCTACCCAGGAGAGGATCTTTCCTCAGCTCATGCATATCTGTTTTTTTCATATAATATCTTAAGCCCTTCAAGCGTCAGATGAGGACGCATGACATGTGATTGTACGATAAATGAATCCATTGCACCAGAGAATCCGCCGGTCATAACAATGCTGAAGCTGCAGTGATTCTCTTTTTCCATCTCACCAATAATTCTTTCAACCGCTCCCGCTGTGCCAAAAAAGAGCCCTGACCGAATGCACGCTGCTGTGTCCTTACCCAGCGCAGATTGTGGCGGCTCCAGAGGAACCTGCTCCAGCTTCGACGTTCCCTGACCGAGCATTTCATTCATTAATCCAATGCCGGGCATGATAGAGCCTCCCAGGTATTCTGCATTCTGATTAACAACGGTTACGGTCGTTGCTGTACCAAAGTCAAGAACAGCAACAGGACTATTCAGTATCTCGTACGCACCAACGGCATTGGCGATTCTATCTGCACCTAACTGTCCTGGCTCTGCAATCCTGAAGTGCAAACCGGTATTCATTCTGTGGTTCACGGTTAAAACTGCCATGTCCCTGTCATCCGAAAAGCCCCTTAAAGCACTTCCCATTCGCGCCGCCAGACCGTCAACTACAGAAGATATTATACCGTTAATATCCTTTTTTTCGATATTATTATCAGCCATAAACGCATTCATGGACTTACGGTATTCTGATGCCCCGGCCTGCATATTTGTTCTCAATTTTTGAACAATCAGACCGCTGTCGGTAAAATACCCGATTTTTATGGTTGAGTTTCCAATGTCGGCGACTATGAGCATTGTACCTGCATGAGTGTATTTCTCACCCGGTTTTTCTGTATCCATTTGAACGCTTTCATACAGAGTGCATTTAATCTATACCATTAATGTCACCCGTGCCAAACAACCGAATATCACCAGAATCCATTCGAAGATGTAGCATGCCAAGATCGTCAATATCTTCAGCTATGCCGGAACAGATCTGATTGTTATCGGCAAGGGTAATTCTTTTACCCAGTGTTGCAGAGCGTGTTTTCATATCTTCAAGAACAGGTCTTTTGCCATTCTTTTCAAAATCTTTATAGCACGCCTCAAACTCCCTGAGAACACGTATGATAACACTGCTTCTTGAATGATCAATGCCTGTCTCGGATTTCAGGGACGTTGCAATACGCCGGGTCTCCGAAGGGAAGGCCCTCTTATTCATATTCACGTTTATTCCTATGCCGATAATAGCGGCTTTTATCTTATCCGGGTCTGACCTGACTTCAGTAAGAATACCGCCTACTTTCCTGCCCGACATAACCAGATCATTAGGCCATTTCAGAAGTATTGATTTCCCTGTTTCCTTTTCAAGAGCTTTTGCCGTTGCAATAGATGCCAGCATCGTAAGAACTGCGGCATCTCTGGGTCTCACAGGGGGCTGCAGTATTATACTCATGTAGACATTCACACCCGGCGGAGAAATCCACTGCCTTCCGAGCCTGCCCCTTCCTTTTTCCTGTTTATCAGCAATGATGACCGTGCCCGATTCAGCCCCATCCTGTAACGACAAAGTCATTGCCACTTCATTTGTTGAATCGACAGATGGATAGTAGAGTATTTTTCTCCAGAGCAAACCACACGCGTTCACCGCAATATCATCCTCAGAAAGATCAGGCAACTTTATCAGCCGGTATCCCTTCGAAGGAAGCGCCTCAATAATGAAGCCCTTTTTTCTCAGAACCGTAATTTTTTTCCAGATCGCAGCGCGCGTAATCCCCAGAGCACGGCTCATCTGTACGCCGGAAATATACGAGTCCCTCTCCTGAAGTAAGCGAAGAATATTATTTGGCATGATCGGTATGGCAATCCCTGAAATTACTCTTCTTCTAAAATCTCTACACTGATCCTGTCTTTAAGAGCACCGGCAAATGCGCCGGCATCGTCACGGGTGCCCACAATTGAACCGTAGTGCATTGGTATAGCAAGTTTTGGTTGCATGGCAAGTGCAGCATCAACCGCTTCCTCGGCAGTCATTACATATGTTCCAGACACCGGCAATAAAGCTATATCTACCTTGAAGTCCTTCATTTCAGGAATGTAATCAGTATCCCCTGCAATATAGATTCGCTGTCCATCTACGGTAAAAATGTACCCCACCCATTCGCGTTCCTTTGGATGAAACTGCTTGTCGATGTTGTATGAAGGCACCGCCTCTATCTTGATGCCTTCAATGTGCACTGTGTCCCCCGGCTTTACCGTCTTCACGGTGCCGCTCAGTTTGCCTGCACAATCAGCAGGTGCAACGATGACCGTTGCCGGACCCTGAACCTTCTCAATGTCATCGGGAGAGCAGTGATCATAATGGTCATGCGTGACAAGAATTATATCAGCAGTATCATTTTTCTTAATTTTAAACGGGTCAGTATAAATGACTTTCTCGGCAATAATCTTGAATGAATCGTGACCAAGCCAGTGAATGTCAGGTTTCATGATTGTGTTCCCCCCTCACATTAAGTATATATACAAAGCAGAAAAGAAATTACAAAAACTGTTTTCAGCGCTATTCGCACAGAAACTTTTTTGCGATGAACATGAATAACTCTTTATCCCTTTTCAAAAAATTATATCACAGAAACACGGTTTTAACACGTGTAAAATATAGTATAATTGAGCATGCATTATCAGTGGACACAATCGTCCCTTTCTGAAGATAAAATCGGCCTGAGAAACCTTCTCGAGTACATTCATAAATCGAGGGGCATTGATTTCACCCTCTACCGTTTTTCCACATTTCGCAGAAGGCTG
>JBFGJU010000048.1:0-10514 GCA_041577035.1 Thermodesulfovibrionales bacterium
CAACTGATGTTGTTCCGGATATGCAGCACCGCCCGCATCCATACTGGTCAGTATTTCAAACGCATCATCAATCATTTCGAGCCGGTAGTACAGCTTACCCAGAAAAAACTTCGTAACCGGATCATTTGGGTTTCGAGAAATTCCATTCTTATAAATCCGTATAAGCCGCGCAGGTTCATTGAGATTTATCAGCAGATCTTCGAGCCTGGCCAAGACAACCTTTGAACCGGTTTGTTCATACATCTTCTCGAGCAGATTGATCGCTTCTTCGTTTTCGCCCTCTCTCACCAATACTTCTGTAATACCGAAGGTTGCCGGAATAAAATATTGATCTGAGCGTAGAATCGATTTGAAGGCCTTCTTGGCCTTTTCAAGCTGGTTGTTTTCCAGGCTGTCTCTTCCGTACTCGTACTCGTATCCCAAAAGATCCCGAATTCCCCCTTCTTTTTCTTTCTGACTGTGCTCATGCTTTAAAATCGTCTTTTGAAGAGCAAGAATGTCATCCCATCTGCCCTGTTTTTCATAGATTGACCGCTTTCTGTACAAGGCTGTCAGATTTTTCCCGTCAGTTTCAAGGATATCATCGAGATACCTCACGGCCTCGGACCATCTGTCAGTCTTTTCCATGAGTTGTTCCAGTAAAAACAGGGTTTCGAAATTTTTTGGATCAATACCTCGTGCCTGCTGGTAATATCCATTCGCCTGCTGGAAGTTGTTCTCCTCAGCATAAATATCACCCAGCCTCAGAAGAGCATTGATATGCTCCGGGTTTTCTTTCAAAATGCCCTCTAGTGCCCCTTTGGCATTCTCTCTGTCGTGAGAAAGCAGCGAATTTAAGGCCTTGGAGTAGAGTTCCTGTATTTTGACTTCCTGCTTCTGCTTCCTTTGTACCTGCCAATTATCGATAAACCGCCGTGTGTCCCTGAAAGATACAAAGAGAAGCGTCAGGAAAAAGCCGATTGCACTGGAAATAAGGATCAGGGTAATTTTGGGCACTTCATACGTACCGTCGAATGGAATCTTTATTGTAGTGATTTCAACATTTTCTATAGAAAAAAATGCAGTAGCCGCAAAAAAAATAATGATGATAAAGAATGCCAACTTTCCCATCAGTGGTGGTATCCTCTCCCGCGAATAATCGTAAAAGCCCGATAGATCTGCTCGACAAGAAACAGTCGCGACATTTCATGAGTCAATGTCATCTTTGAAAGGGCTAATCTTGTCGTGGCCATTTTTTTCACTTTTTCTGATACTCCGTAGGCACCGCCGATAACAAAATTGACTGCAGGCCTGTTATTGTGAAAAAATTGAGCAAATTCAATCGATGAAAGATGTTTGCCTTTTTCATCAAGCAGTACATAGGGAATATTCAAATTCACTACTTTTTCTCCTTCTTTTTCGGTCATTCTTCGGATGTCTTTTCCCTTCTCCTCTTTGAGCTCCTTGAGCATAATGTCCGCGAAGGGTTTCAACAGCTTAAGATACTTATCTACGCCATCACGTATGAACTGCTCTTTTGTTTTTCCCACCCATATAATCTGTACTCTCATTCAATTCCACGAGTGGTGCATCCATCCAGAGTTTTTCAAGATCATAGAAATGCCGTGTTTCCTTCTCAAAAATATGTATAATCACATCTCCGTAATCGATCAGAACCCAATGACTGTAGTCAAGGCCCTCAATGCCCCGAGATTTCATGCCGATACTGGATAATTCCTGTTCAACATATTCTGCTATGGCTTTTACCTGAGTCGTGCTTTCAGCAGAGCAGATCAAAAAGTAATCTGCGACTACCGTGAGACCTGTTAGTTCGAGTACTACGAGGTCTCCAGCCTTTTTCTTAAGTGCATAATGTGCAGCTGTAACTGCCAGATCCTTACTTTTTAAAAGACATCCCTCCTTTCCTTACGGTGTGTGCGATATTGCCTGAATGCTCATAGGTTCTGCAGATTCAATGTCTACCGTTTATACAGTCTTTTAGAAATTATATAGGATTCAACGCCCTCTGGCAACAGGTATTTTATACTGAGACCGCCTTTTATCCGTTTTCGAATTGCTGTTGAAGAAATTGCTATGTTCGTCACAGACATCAGGTGGGCCATTTTATCGGTTTTCAGCCTCTCGGCAAGCCTCTTTTTCTTTCCGGAATCAAGCTCGTCGAGCATACTCTTTTTTACGGAAATATAAGGTGATGAATACAGGTCCTGAAACCGGTTATCAGGACGGGAAATAATGATAAAATGAGCAAGGGTAAAAAGCATCTCGGGCTTCCACCAATTCGGAATATCCAGAAAGGCATCAATTCCGAGAATAAAGTAAAGGTCGGCATGCCTGAACATTTTTTGAAGCATTTCCAGGGTATGCACGGTATAAGATTTTCCTCTGCGCCTGCACTCTATATCAAGAGCGGTAAAGCGTCTGTTTCTCTGAGTTGCCAGTTTCAACATGGCAAGACGATGGACAGCTCCAGCTATATCACCCGATTTCAGAGGCGGTCTGCCCGAGGGAATAAAAAGAATTTGTTCAAGACCGAGTATTTCACGAACCTCTTCAGCAGATCGTAAATGCCCATAATGTATGGGGTTGAACGTACCTCCGAAAATACCGATCTTCATAAAAGACCTTGAATGAGCAAATAGCTCTCAATAAGCGAGTAGTTCATGATTTGTAAGTAATGTAAAAATGTCGATCATGAGATGCCAGATATCAGATATTCGTTTCTTATTATTATCCTTTATCCACTATCTGTTCCCGAGTTTTTCCTTTTTTTTTGACTTTTTACCCCTTACTTCTTACTCCCTACTGCCTACTTTTCTTGCAGCTATTCTCTCAATTGTCCGTTACCTAATACAATAAATTTCGTACTCGTTAATTCCTCAAGTCCCATGGGACCACGCGCATGGATCTTGTCAGTTGAAATGCCGATTTCTGCGCCAAGCCCAAACTGAAAGCCATCATTGAAACGTGTTGACACATTGATGAAAACAGCGGAAGAATCAACCTCTCTCAAGAAACGCATGCCTTTGGCATAGTCTTTTGTGACAATCGCCTCAGAATGAGCAGACCCGTATTCAGCAATATGTTCCATTGCTTCGTCAATATTTTTTACAACCCGCACGTTCACTATCAGGTCAAGATATTCATTATAATAATCCTCTTTTTGCACTGTATCAATGGAAGAGACTATCCGTCGTGTCTCTGCACATCCCTTAGTGGTTACCCCCGCCTTTTTAAGTCTCCTGATCATTGTCGGCAGGAAGGCCTTTGCCACAGGCTTATCGACAAGCATGGTCTCCATGGCATTGCATGTTCCCGGCCTCTGGACCTTCGCATTAAAACATATGTCTTCCGCCATGGCAAGATCAGCATCCCGGTCAACAAACACGTGACAAACGCCTTTGTAGTGTTTCAACACTGGTATCCTCGAATTTTCAGTAACTGCACGTATGAGTCCTTCGCCTCCCCGCGGTATGATAAGGTCAACGATCCCTTCCAGCTTCAGCAGCTCCATGACCGCCTGACGGTCAGGGGTGTCAATATACGTAATGCATCCAGGATGAAGCCCGGCTGCCTTTGCAGCATCCCTGAGAATCCTCACAATTGCTTTGTTCGAATGAATGGCTTCTGACCCACCACGCAAAATTACTGCATTTCCCGCCTTCAGGCAGAGGCTCGTTGCATCTGCGGTCACATTCGGACGGGACTCATAGATAATTCCTATAACCCCGATAGGAACTCGCATTCTTCCCACGGTCATCCCGTTAGGCCGCTGCCACATCTTCGTGATTTCACCCACCGGATCAGGGAGCGCTGCAACTTCGATCAACCCCTCCGCCATCTCATTAATACGCTTGTCGTTCAGGGTAAGCCGGTCAAGTAATGCCTTTGATAACCCTTTTTCCCTTCCAAAGGCTAAATCTTTTGCGTTCTCACGTTTCAGTGCCTTTGCACTTTTTCTTATTGCTCCCGCCATCTTTATCAGAGCGCTGTTCTTTTTTTCTGAAGAAACCTTGCCAATTGCCCGGCCGCCTACCCGTGCTTCTTCAGCCTTCGATAGCACAAATGACTTTAAGTCCATACCGTTTCTCCTGCCGTATGAATTTGATTTATACTCCTGAGGTACTATGAATTATATCATAATTCTTGTCTGAGTAATCGAGGGATATACAAGAATGGCATGGTGAAGGCTCATGACAAATGGCCGTGGCTTATCGTCCCTTCCGCAGCTGTAAGCAGCAACGTAAATGCTCAGCATACTGAGGCTTTTTGTATTTGGTTTTCATAACGTTTATACTATTTTATGCCGCGGATTAAAATCCTTCCAACAGATTTAAGAAACAAAATTGCTGCAGGCGAAGTGGTAGAACGGCCGGCATCGGTCGTAAAGGAACTCATTGAAAATTCGGTTGATGCAGGCAGCTCCGAAATAATTATTGACGTCCGCTCCGGCGGCAAACATTTCATAAGGGTCTCTGATAATGGCACGGGAATGGATAAAGAAAACGCCCTGAAAGCCTTCGAGAGGCATGCCACAAGCAAACTGACCCAGGAGGCTGATCTCTTTGCCATTAATACCCTGGGGTTCAGGGGTGAGGCGCTTCCGGCAATAGCTTCTGTTTCAAAAATTCACGTACATACCGGATCAGGCTCAGCTGCCCAGGGGACGTTGATTGAGATACGTGGGGCGGAAATCAAAAACGTGAAAGATGCGCCGCCATATCCCGGGACATCGATCGAAGTAAAAGATCTTTTTTATAATACTCCGGCACGGAAGAAATTCCTGAAATCAACTCACACAGAGCTTTATCATATTATTGATACCGTTACCCGGCTGGCAATTCCCAATCCCGAGATTGCCTTTACGCTGACCGTTGACAATCAGGATACCATGAACCTTGCTTCGGCCTCAGGTGTTAGAGAACGTCTTGTCCAGATTTTCGGGATTGATTTTATAGCCGGGCTGACTGAAATGCAGCATGAAGGCAGTGGCATCGCATTTCATGCATTTGTATCAGACCACCAAAATTTCAGAAAAAGCAAAGGACATCAGTTCATATTCATTAACAAGAGGCCGGTGAGGGAGCCGTCCATTGCCCATGCTGTTTATAAGGCATTTGAAGGGATATTGCCTCAGGATCGACACCCGATATATGTCATTCTTCTTACTGTTGATCCCCATACTGTGGACGTCAATGTGCACCCGACAAAAAGAGAAGTTCGGTTTTCCGAAAAAGAAACCATTTACCGGATAGTAACCCGGGAAGTCAGAAACAGCGTTCAGCGTGGTCGGAGAGAATTTACCCGGGAATTCACCGGTCCAGCTGTGTCAGATTATTCAGAGGAGACAGATCATCTCCGTCATCAAACGTTTGATAGCGGTGATGCAGCATCGGTAATCTCAGAAAACCTCGAACTTCCCTACAAGCACATCTCACCATCCCTTTATATCGGAGACACGTTTATAGCGATTTCAGGCAAGGGGGGTCTGACCATTGTAGACCACCACGCTGCGCACGAACGGGTTCTCTTCGAAAAACTGCTCAAAAACAACACCTTCGCATCCATGCAGCTACTCTTTCCGAAGCAGATCAGGTTTTCGGCAAAGGAATACAGCATATTACTGAAGAACAGCGACGTGCTGAGTGCCCTTGGTATTGAAATCGATGACTTCGGCCAGAATACGCTCGTGGTCAGATCGGTTCCGGAAGAATTCTTCAATGCGGACCTGGAGAGCATACTTTCGGATATTGCCACAGGACTCATCGATGGTTCAGTTTCAAAGACGTCTCTTAAGAAAGACATTGCGGCTCTCGTTGCCTGTCACCGCTCCATAAGGGGTAAAGAGATATTGGGCACCGAAGCAATTTCATCTTTAATCTCTGATCTGGAACATACGGAGCACCCTGACCAGTGTCCGCATGGAAGACCTACCAGAATCTTTTTTACCTTCGATGACCTAAACAGACTGTTTAAAAGAAAATGAATGCAGTAATCATCATTCTCGGGCCTACCGGTGTTGGGAAAACCGGCGCATCAATACTGCTTGCCAGACGGCTTGCAACAGAAATAATCAGTGCAGATTCTATGCAGATATATCGGGGCATGGATATCGGTACTGCCAAACCCCATGCCGAGATCAGGGAAGAGGTTCGCCATCACATGATCGACATTGTAAACCCCACTGAATCATACAGCGTTGGACAGTATCTGGAAACAGTCGTGCCAATCATTGAGCAGCTGCACGAGAGTGGGCGTCTGCCATGCATTGTCGGTGGAACCGGTCTCTATATCACAGCACTGTCACGTGGTTTATTTCGTGGCCCCCCGGCTGACCAGACCTTGAGAGACGAGATGCTGTCAATGGAAAGAAATGAAAGAGGCATTTTATATTCCCACCTCCGTGACATGGATCCTGCCACCGCTGAAAAGGTTAACAGGAATGATGCACGCCGGATTATCCGGGCACTGGAGGTCTGCATCAACACGAAATCAAGAATGTCTTCAATGCAAAAAATGTTTACAAAACCTCTCCCGTATGAATTTATAAAAATTGGCCTCAAACGAGACAGAAGCGAACTGTATCGGATAATTGAAGAACGTGTTGACGGCATGATTGCGTCTGGTCTTATTCAGGAAGTATCCACCATTGTGGCCATGAACCCGGACAGGACTCCACTGCAGGCAATCGGCTATAAGGAGATTGCTGAATATCTTTCAGGAAGCATATCCAGAGAAGAGGCAATTCGGCTAGTCAAGAGAAATACAAAGAGATACGCAAAAAGGCAGTTAACCTGGTTCCGGAAAGATCCTGCAATTCACTGGGTTGACATATCAGGTGCCCATGACAGTGAGACAATATGCCGTGCGATTACGGATGCGCTTTTGGAACGTAACATTACCGGTAAGCTCGGACACCTTACAAAGCTCTTGTAATGGAAAGCCTTGCATAATTGAGCAAAATAATTTAATGTAAACTATCAACAGACATGAGGGAGATCACAAAATGTCGGGCAAAGTGCAGAGCCTCCAGGATAATTATCTGAACCAGTTAAGAAAAGACAAGATTCCGGTTGTGGTTTATCTTACGAATGGAGTTCGACTGAAGGGGCTCATCAAGGCGTTTGATACATTTGTCATCCTGTTAAAAGAAACTTCTCAGCAACTTGTTTACAAGCATGCCGTGTCCACGATCGTTCCTGAGAAGGATATTGACCTCAGATTTGAGAACAGCCAGTAATCGCAGAAATCCAGTCCCCACAGTAGACATCATCATTTCCTATAGGAACGGCATCGTCTTGATAAAACGAAAGAATCCTCCTGAAGGATGGGCTCTTCCCGGCGGGTTTGTCGATTACGGTGAAACACTGGAACAGGCGGCATCGCGTGAGGCAAAGGAGGAGACCGGACTGAATGTCCAGCTGATACGACAGTTTCACAGTTATTCTGCGCCTCACCGGGACCCGAGACACCATACCATTTCAACGGTATTCCTGGCTCATGCCTCAGGTAGCGCAGAGGCCGGAGATGACGCTGCAGAGCTTGACGTTTTTCATGAGGATACGCTGCCGAAAGATATAGCGTTTGACCACAGAAACATTCTCAGTGATTATTTTAAAGGGAGGTACTGATTAAATGCTTAAATCCATGCGACAACATGCAAAATATTTTTATGTGTTATTTTTCATCGTCATTCTCTCCTTTATTTTTTGGGGAGTTGGGACTGTTGATCAGAATACGTCAAATGTCATTGCCGAGCTTGATAACCATAAAATATCTGCCGAAGAATACTGGCGGGCATATGACCGCGCCTTGCGGTTTTACCGGGATATCTACAAAGACGATTTTGATGAGGAGATGGAACAAAAACTCAACATAAGAAAAAACGTTTTAAACACCCTGATAGAAAACAGGGTACTGCTGGTAGTCGCACAGGAGCTGGGCATTACGGTTACCGATGAAGAACTGCATGACGCCATAAAGCATGAACCCTCTTTTTTGAAAGATGGGGTCTTTGACCGGGAACTTTATTTCAGAACGTTGAAATATTCACGCATTACGCCGGAGGCATATGAGTCAATAAAACGTGAGGAACGCCTTATCACAAAAACCAGACAGCTCATCAAACTAACAGCCTATATTCCTGAGGACAAACTAAAGTCTTTTTCATCAAATCAACAAACGCTGGACGCCGTAAGGGAAGCCATGATAAAAGATTTTGAAGAGCGGACTATAAAATCATATATTGCCGGCAGAAAAAAAAGCATGAAGATAACGATTTACGATGAGCTTATATAGTGCAAAAAACGGCAAAGGATGATCTCAATCGTCTCAGACAGTTAGCATCGTTTACTGCATCACGGATTCTGCTTACGGCAAATGCCTTTAGAATATTTGATCATCTTGAAGAGTCCGGAAAAACGCCTTTGCAGCTCTCGAGAAAACTCTCAACTGACAAACGAGCGACTGAACTGCTGTTGAACAGCCTGGCAGCTCTTTCCCTGCTAAAAAAGACAAAAAATACCTATAAAAACGCCGCCCTTGCCTCACAGTATCTTGTTTCAGGAAAACCGGATTATCAGGGTGACATTATCAGCCACTATAATGTCCTCTGGGACAACTGGTCAGGTCTTAATGCTGTCCTTAAAACCGGAAAGCCGTTTAAAAAATCCTTTGATCATAGATCGTTCATTATGGGCATGCACAATCTTTCCGTGCCGAGGGTATCAGACGTGTTACGACACATCAATTTAAGAGGTGTTAGGCGTGTTCTTGATCTCGGCGGCGGACCCGGAACATATTCAATTGCCTTTGCCAGGAAAAACATACATGTCACACTTATGGATTATCCCGAAACCCTGAAGATAGCCAAAAGACTGATAATAAAAGCAGGTGTTAAAAACCATATCAGACTACTCCCCGGGGATTTCTGCACTGATTACCTCGGGAATGGTTATGATCTCATATTCATTTCTCACATTTTCCATGCGTACAGTGCAAAAGCATCAGTTTCCATACTCAAGAAGAGTTGCCGCGCACTCAACAAAGGGGGAAGGGTTGTGGTGCAGGAATTTCTGCTGCATGAAACCAGAACGTCTCCGCTGCCAGGTGCTCTTTTTGCCATAAATATGCTCGTTAATACCATGGGAGGCAGAACATATACACCGAAAGAGATAGGTTCATGGCTAAAGCAAGCAGGATGTAGTGCTGTCAGAAAAGCCATTAAAGATGATTATGTTCTTATGACCGGCACAAAAAAATAATGTTTTTTCAGGAGATAATTCCCTGAAAAAACAGGCTACTGGCTGTATACAGAACGTATACACAAGAATATCATATTGACAAGAAAAAAACTTTCAGTTACTTTGTAAGTAAGTTTCAAATAGGATCTGAACAAAAATGGCTGATTATTATAAAAGGAGGTTTATTAATGAAAAACCTGCTGCTCATACTATTGTCGTTTGTTATTGTTTTTACTCCAGTCGTAGCATTAGCTTTTGAGAGTGATCAAACCGAAGCAATAGCAGCTGACACGCTTCTCATGAGACCGATTGGCCTTGCTTCGTTAGTAGTGGGAACATCTCTGTTTCTTGTCTCGTTTCCATTCTCTGTGCTCGGGAACAATGTGCATGAAACACAAAAAGTTCTCATAGAAGACCCGTTCAATTACACGTTTAAACGGCCAGTCGGTGAGTTCGAATATGAGGGAGAAGATTACTGACAGGTACCAATAAATAATAATTCTGCACTATTTATTGGGTTTAACATATAAGGGGTTGTCTGCAAGAATTGAGGCAGCCCTTTACGTTTAAGATCCCCGGAAAGATGAAAGAATAAAGAACACCAATAGTGTAGAACATGTGGGAGAAAGAAATGCAGTACGAACAGCTGATTGATGAACTTAAAAAAGGAACCGGACTCGGGAGGGCAAAAGCAGCAGCTGAACTGGGAAAACTAAGCGACATGAGTGCTGTTCAACCTTTGATCGAAGCGCTCAATGATTCAAACCTGACCGTCAGAAGCAACGCTGCGTACGCTCTTGGAGAAATTGGAGCAAAAGATGCTGCCCCCTTTCTCATCGAATTACTGAAAGACCCATCTGATCGTCCAAGAAAAAGCGCTGCAAAGGCACTTGGTATGCTACGGACACCTAAGGCAATTCCTCATCTCGTAAAGGCTCTTAACGATACTTCTTACAGAGTCAGGAAAAGCGCTGTCAACAGTCTCGAGCTGATAGGTGGAACCGGGGTTCTGCAGGCACTTGAGCGCGCCCTTTCAGATGATGACAAGATTGTATCCGGTGCAGCGGAGACCGCTATTAAAAGACTCCGGAATACATAATTTTCCTGTTGTTGAACTGTTAACAGAGAAGCATTTGAAGACATAAGCCCTTCTTCCTAAACTCTCAACTTTAAAAACTTGCCTGATACTGAAGAGTACATCCGGAATTTAGCAATTTATAGGATTTTTTTACTGACGAATCTTTATTTTCGAGAAGGCGTGCATGGAGGGACTTC
>JBFGJU010000049.1:0-10461 GCA_041577035.1 Thermodesulfovibrionales bacterium
CATATAATACCAACAATTTGATTCTATCATTTAATTATTGAATGTTCAGTTTGCTTTTCAGATTTTTCATTATTGATCGCTTCCTATACTTCTCAACTTTAAAATCTCTGACAAGACTAAAGATTACAAGTAAAAATCGACACCCATAGGATAACTATTTTGGAGAAATATCCAGTTTTCTTAATAACATTACAATTGTAAGGATATTGAGTTAGGAATTTATCAAATTAATCCCATTTTTAGTAACTTTCATATTGAATTTAATAGTTATTTCTGGTAAAAGTAAGAAAACTATAATTACTTGTTATGTGTAAGATGGATTAATACAGGTAATCAGTAGTAGAATTTAAGTTTGATAATTGATGAAGTGCATTGTCATTATTCTTTTTCAGGCAAAAGAGAGGAGGTTATGAGAATGAAGAAAAAGATTTTTATAGTGGACGATGACAACATAATACATGAAACAATTACTGCTGTTCTCTCAACTGACGAGTTTGAGATAAAGCACGCGTATAACGGTCAAGACATTATAGAACGAATTGAAATCGAACAACCAGATCTTATTATTTTGGATATTATGATGCCTATCGGAGATGGTCGAGACATATGTAGAGATATCAGAAAGAATCCAAAGACGAAGAAAATTAAAATATTGATGCTGTCTGCCAAGAGAGAACACTTTGAAAGGATTCTGGGATTAGAAATTGGAGCCGATGATTATCTAACAAAGCCTTTTGATCCTATACTTCTGCCCAACAAGATCAAAAGAATGTGTGGAATTTAGTTTTAATCTTTCCACGTAACTTAATGATAAACCTCCACTGCAGGCGAGGTGATGCTTCACCCCAATAACCGCTCAATTCGTCGTTAAACACTTCAACTGATATTACTCGTAGTTTCACTTTATTGCAACGTTTTCAGTAGGAGGTGAAATTCGCATTTTTTTGAGCTGTTTTTAGGGCTTGAATAATCTCATATAAACGGTCTTAAGCCATTGCAGTGCGACAAATGAATCGATGAAAAATTCTCTATTGTTCTCGTCTATAATTATCCTTTTAAAACAGCCCATTAAAGGACGCCCTGGGTCTTTGTACTGAGCACCCTTTTCGCGCCGCGTGAGGGGGTGAAAACCCTTAAAAAATCAGCACTTTTTCAGGATTAACATGGTATAATAATTAGTTAATTTTTGGTCACAGAAATTCGTTATTTTTGAATATAAAACGGAGATAAATTCATGGCAAAAGAACTGATAAATATCGAAGAAGAAATGATGGTAAGTTACCTCGAATAGGATATGAGCGTAATAATCGGCAGGGCGCTGCCGGAAGTGACGGACGGGGTGAAGCCGGTACAGAGAAGAATACTCTACGCCATGTTTAGAGAAGGGCTTTTGCCGAACAAGAAATATTCAAAGTGCGCGGGTGTGGTAGGAGAGGTGCTCAAGAAATATCATCCCCATGGTGACACCGCGGTATACGATGCCCTGGTACGACAGGCACAGGATTTTAATATGAGGTATCCCCTGGTTGATGGACAGGGTAATTTCGGCTCTATTGATGGTGATCCGGCTGCGGCATACCGGTACACAGAGGCACGCATGGCAAAAATATCCGAGGAACTGCTCGCGGACATAGACAAAGAGACGGTTGATTTCATTCCGAACTTTGATGAGACCACGGAAGAACCAAAGGTGCTTCCATCAAGAATACCAAATCTGATTGTCAATGGTGCCTCGGGAATTGCCGTTGGTATGGCAACAAATATCCCGCCGCATAACCTTGGCGAGGTCATTGATGGTCTTATTCAGGTACTTGATCATCCTGAAACCACCATTGAACAGCTTGTTGATATTGTAAAGGGACCAGATTTTCCTACCGGCGGGATCATTTACGGAACCAAAGGCATAAAAGATGCTTATAAAAATGGCAGGGGGCTTATCAAGATAAGGGCGCGAGCGCGTATAGAACGGGAACATAAGGGTGGAGACAATATTATTATTTCTGAAATACCGTATCAGGTGAATAAATCCAGGCTGATAGAAAAAATTGCCTCGCTCGTCAGAGAAAAGAAAATAGAAGGAGTTTCCGATATCAGAGACGAATCAGACAGGGACGGCATCAGGATTGTCCTTGAACTGAAGCGCGGCGAGATGGCACAGGTAATCCTGAACAATCTTTATAAGCACACTCAGATGGAATCAACATTCGGGATCATTATGCTTGCCCTTGTTGGCGGACAGCCTCGCGTTCTCGGCTTGCAGAGGGTGCTTAACCATTTCCTCCAGCACAGACGGGAAGTGGTTACGAGGAGAACACGACATGAATTGAGAAAGGCAGAAGAAAAGGCGCATATCCTTGAAGGATTAAAGGTTGCCCTGGATAATCTTGATGAAATTATTGTACTGATCCGTTCTGCAAAGAACCCTGAAGAGGCACGACAGGGATTGATGAAATACTATCCGCTTTCAGAAAAACAGGCACAGGCGATACTGGATATGAAGCTCCAGAGGCTGACCGGTCTCGAACGGGATAAGATTATCAAGGATTATAAGGAGACCCTTAAGGAGATCAAGAGATTAAAGGAAATCCTGAAAAGCGATACCCTGGTATCAGAGATCATTAAAGAAGAACTCCTTGAAATAAAGAACAAATATGCGGATGAAAGAAGGACTGAAATTACTGAGGAGACGACCGAGCTTACCATAGAGGATCTCATAACTGAAGAAGAGATGGTTATTACGCTTTCGCATAGCGGGTATATCAAGAGGAATCCGCTCAGTGCATACCGCAGCCAGCGGCGCGGCGGCAAAGGACTCATCGGCATGGAGACGAAAGAAGAAGATTTTGTCGAAGCCCTCTTTATTGGATCAACACATGACTATATGATGTTCTTCTCCAATTTTGGAAGACTCTATTGGATGAAAACGTATCAATTGCCTGAAGCCGGAAGGGCTGCGAAAGGGAAAGCACTGATCAATCTCTTGCAGCTGTCTGAGGGTGAGTCTATCTCTACCATTCTCCCGGTTCGTGATTTTGAAAAAGGGTATCTGGTTATGTTTACTAAGAACGGCACGGTCAAGAAAACTGCGCTGAAGGCATATAGTAATCCACGCGGCAAGGGAATTATAGCAATAACACTTGATAAGAATGACGAGCTGATATCAGTCAGGCGGACCAGTGGCACTGATGACCTTATTATCGGCACACGAAATGGCTTTGCTATAAAATTCAATGAAGAGAACGCCCGGGATATGGGGCGGTCAGCAAAAGGTGTACGCGGCATACGGCTGGGCAAAGGTGATTATGTGGTAGCTGCTGAAAAGGCAGAGGAAAAGGCATACATTCTTACCGTTGCGGAAAATGGGTTCGGTAAGCGGGCAAAGATAGAAAACTATCCTCTGCAGAGACGGGGCGGCAAAGGGGTAATATCTCTTAAGCTGACTGAAAAAGGCGGAAAAGTTGCCGGGCTCCTTCAGGTTCGGGACGAGGATGAAGTTGCGATGATTACCAACGCCGGGAAGCTGATACGGATGAAGGCAGATTCCATATCTATTCAGGGGAGAAATACACAAGGTGTTAAGGTTATGAATACAACAGATAAGATCGCCAGCATAGCCAAGATTGCGGAAAAAGAATAGTCCGGAAAGCTACAAGTATAATTCTAAATAAAGAAGCAGACATAAAGGCCGGCAGTGCGTATTAAGGCTTCTTAAATCACATAGAAGAATACGTATCGACATAAAAATCCCATACCGAAAACATGATCAATACGAAGGAATTATTACAGAACGGGATAGCAGAACTGGGCCTGGAGATCACTGGACATCAGATTGACAGTTTCATAACCTATCTTCAGGAACTTATGAGGTGGAATAAGGCCCATAATCTTACCGGCCTGAAGACAGAGCGAGACATAATCATCAAACATTTCCTTGATTCACTTTTATTTGCAAAAGTCCTTCCAGAACAAACGACTTCGGTTATCGATATAGGAAGTGGTGCAGGATTCCCCGGTATACCGTTGAGCATTATGAATCCGGATCAGGAGGTATTCCTTGTAGAGCCGAAAAAGAAGAAGGCGATTTTTTTGAGGCATATGGTGCACCATCTCGGCCTGAAAAAAACAGAGGTGATGGACAAAAGAGTAGAGGACATCTCCGGGGTTCAGGTTGATGCAGCCCTTACGCGGGCCCTTTTTAGCATAAACGAATTTGTCGTAAAGGTAGCCGCTCTGCTGAAGAATCAGGGGGTTTTTATTTTAAGCAAAGGTCCGAACGTTAAAGCAGAGTTGGAAAACAGTGCATTGAAAGGAATAATAACAAGAAATTTTCAACTTCCGTTTATCCATGACGTGCGATATTTGATAATTATACCGAAGGCAAACATATAATTTCAGCGCATGATACAGAATGACACATCTTGCTATTAATTTTGAAGCAGCTTTTTAATCAGTCCTTTTTGGGTCGCCATATGAATGATATAAAATGATATTGTTGCATACAGGATTCCGGCAAGGATATCAACCACGTAGTGATCACCACCATAAACGAGACTTATCCATAACGCAGTGCAGTAGACAAAAATGAATGGGGCATATTTTCTGAAGTAATAGACGGTAAATAACAATGAAAGAAATGGATAAGCGGCGTGAAGAGACGGCATTGCCGCGACCAGATTAGGATTGACCTGAGTGACGAAAAGGGCTATGGCATTTCCATAATGAAAGTGGCTGAGATATTCATGACGAATAAGAGCAACAGGGCTGAGATGTCCTAAATGACCTGCTAGCCAGGGAGGTGCTACGGGAAATACTATATAGGTAACGAAACCGGCAAAAGTAAGGCAGAGAAGAGCTAAAATGTATTCGTAATAAAGCACCTTTTTATATTGCCATAACAAAAATGCGAATGAGAAAGGAATTACAAAATGAGAAGACCACAAAATAAAAGTAATAAAATCAAATAAATGTAAATTGCCGGGTGAATAGAATATCTCCTGCAGTGCAATGGTCGGGATAAAACCAAAGAAAACTCGTTCTAAATGTATTATATTGTCAATATGAACAGACCCGGCAATATTGTCCGTATAGCCTCTGAGCATTTGATAAGCATAAATAATCACCGTGAATGGCAGAAATTCTCTTAAAAATGAAAAGGCCTGACCAATAAGAAGAGAAAAGAAAAAAAGAAATATAAAAATGGTATGGGCATGTATAAACGGGTTGAAAGATATACTAATGATTGAAATAATTAGCACATAAGCTACAAAAACACTAATAAATAATGAATCCCGCGCGGTCATTTCAGTTTATCCTCTTGAACGGCTTCGGTTTAAATATATAAAGAGCGTTATGACAGCACAATGATTAATATATATTAATCCATGGTGAATCTATATACTATCAGAAATGATCATGAAGATCTTTTATAAAATACTCTAGAACTGTTATGGAGATGCAGACCGAATAATATATACAGGAGGTAAGAAATAATGATGAGCCCTTATTTCTTACAACTAATGTCTCAGGGAGTGCGGTTTCTCATAGTATTTTTATTCGTTGCGACAGTATCTCCCGCAGCGCCGACGACAGCGTTTCAATCCAGTCCGCAACAGCAGGGTGCTTCTCAAGACGTGCGGAACGATACAAGGGTTTGTTGCGGCGCTGTATTACCGGAGAGTGCACGAATTTCAGAACGGATTCTTGCATTGCCGGGACTTCGGAATGTGGGCCGCGTTTCGCCCACGGTATATCGGGGAGCACAACCGTCAGCAGAGGGATATGCGACGCTGAAGATGATGGGCATACGAACGGTTATAAATATTCGAACAAAGTCGGGAAAAGATGCGGTAGAGAACGCTGGCCTGGAATCTGTTGAAATACCGGTGAATTCTTTCGGGTCTTTGGATAATGATACGATTAAGAAAATTATTACTGTTATAGCTGACCCGTCGAAACAGCCTGTGTTCATTCATTGCAGGAGAGGGAAAGACCGGACGGGCGCAGTCGTTGCTGCATATCGGATGGAAGTGGACGGGTGGTCATTTGAGCAGGCTGAGGAAGAAATGCAGGCATTTGGTTTTAGCCGATTGTACTACAACCTGAAAAAGGCTGTGCGGAGATATGCACAGGATCTTCAGAATCAGTAGCACCTGCAGCGTGCGGGTGAATGCATAAAGGAGCAATGGATATCCTATCCGGCACTGCATGTCATGGTCTGGACAACCCGTACGTTGTATTAAGAAATAAATAGCGCTAGAATATGTTTTGTTATGCAGAAAATTCTTCTTTTGATAATACTCTGTTTTTTTACCTCCTTTGTATTTGCAGATACCGTCAAGGAATCAGATCGTGTAGAACAGGGCATAGCCTTGTTTTCAAAAGGAAGATATCAGAATGCAATACGATTTTTTGAAAGAGCTCTATCAGAAAACCCTGATCGTGAAGATGCGTACGTATGGCTTGGAAAGAGCTATCTGAAGCTTGGGGATCATGCACTCATGACGAATCCTGAAATGTTGAATGAAGCAGAAAACGCTTTTCAGAAGGCATTGTCTCTTAACCCGGAGTCTTCTGAGTCATATTATCATCTTGGAGTGATATACCTCTTGCTCTTCAATAAGCATGAGGCTTTACTGCAGTATGAAAAACTCAAGAATATCGATAGAGATCGCGCTGCTTTACTCTTCAACGACATTGAGCGTTACAGAGAGCCTCGGGCATACAGGTCGGTTGGAATAAAAACAGACGAGAGTGAAAACAGCCAAACGGAGGTTACCATCGTAGGAAATCAGGTCTTTGTCCCGGTAACGATACGACGGGGCTATACCACCGTGCAGGCAACACTTCTGCTGGATACGGGGGCGACTCATACGACCATTTCTCTTGACCTAGCCAATAAATTGCATCTTGATCTCGAACATGCTGATAAGGGCTATGCAATGGTTGTTGGCGGAGGGTTGGTAAAAGCTATGAGAGCGAAAATTGATTATATCACTGTAGGACCCCATGAGCAGAAAGATATCCTGGTGAATATAATTGACACAGTAGGTATGCCAAGACCGGCAGATGGATTGCTCGGCATGAACGTTCTAAGAAAATTCAAATACCAGGTAGATTTCAAGAACCAGGTTATAGAGTGGTATTTATAAGACGACCACATAATATCTGCTAGCGCAGCTCTTACCATTGGATAAATATGCGTGCTACAATGTTGTATGTCTGATGTTCTAAAAATAGCTCTTACGTTTGCTGTCATCTTAATTCTTCTTCGAAGGAAAATGAATGTTGGCTTTGTCATGTTGATAGCGACAGGGATACTTTTTATGCTCTATCGCTTTGATGCAACGGGCATAGGAAGAACCATCCAGGAAACTGCATTCAACCGGGTAACCCTGACGTTGATGCTGGCCCTCTCGTTTATCAGGATGTTCGAGATTGTGTTACGGGAACAGCAGGTGCTGGCTACCATGATGGCGAGTGTAAAAGAGTATTTCAGCAGTCGCAAGACGTTGATTGTATCCATGCCCTTACTGATCGGCATGCTCCCGATTGTTGGCGGTGCTTATTTTTCTGCACCGATGGTTGATGAGTCAACGAAAGATCTCCGCATGAGCCAGGAGGAGAAGGCCTTTGTGAATTACTGGTTCAGGCATCCGTGGGAATACGTTCTTCCGCTGTATCCGGGAATATTACTTGCGTCCGCCGTTGCGAGTATACCGCTGTATAATCTCATTCTTGCGAATATGGTCTACGCATGTGCAGTAATCGGGACAGGGTTTCTGTTCAGCATGAGAAATCTTGGAGCAGAGTCATTTATCAAACGGTCCCGCGCATGGGAGAAGAAGGATACCGTCGGTTTTATACCCATCGTGGCGATCTTGATTTTAGTGATCGGATTCCGAGTTCAACTACATTACGCGCTCATCATGCTTATTGTTCCTTTGTTTGTCATATATCGATACTCAGCGAAAGATATGTGGCGTATTGCAAGACATGGCTTTACACGCGATATGCTGATACTCATATTCGGTATAATGCTTTTTAAGGAAACAATGGAATATTCTGGTGCAGTGAGCAATCTGAGCAGGTTATTTATTGAAAAAGGCATCCCGACCCTACCGATATTTTGTCTGCTCCCGTTCCTGACCGGTGTGCTGACGGGATTAACAATTGGCTTTGTAGGAAGTACATTTCCGCTCTTGATCAGTCTCGAAGGCGGCACATCACTCGCTGCATTATCACTCGCCTTCGCGTGTGGCTTTATCGGAGTACTCCTGTCTCCTGTTCATGTCTGCCTCATACTGACTCGAGAATATTTCAAGGCTGATCTTTGGCTTGTCTATAAAAAAATGATCCCCGCATCAGTGATTGTTTTGGTCGTGGCATTTATTGAATACATAGTTATGAAGTAAAGACTCATGGCGACATTTGAAGTCCAAAGAGTGCATATGCGTGTTTTTTCGGACTTTGTGATTTGATATTCATTGGAGGTATGCTATATTTAACAGATGCTTAAGGAGTTAAGGATAAAAAACCTTGCCATTATTGATGACCTTACGGTTCGATTCGAGAAAGGGCTCAATATTCTGAGTGGCGAAACGGGCGCAGGAAAATCAATTATTGTTGATGCCCTGGGGCTTGCTCTTGGTGACCGGGCGCAATCTGATCTCATAAAATCCGGAGAGAGCGATGCAAGCGTACAGGCATACTTCGAGCTTGATGACTATAGTGCGATTCCTGACATCGGTATTGATGTCACCGGGGGTCTGCTCCTGAGGCGGGTACTTACTTCCGGGGGAAAGAGCAGGGCATATGTAAATGACACCATGGTAACGCTGCAAGCGCTCTCGGAAATAAGCAGTTCACTTGTTGATATTCACAGCCAGCATGAACATCAGAGTCTCCTTACTCCCGAAAAACAGAGAACGCTTCTTGATTACTATGGAAAGCTGAGTGAAAAAGTGGTGGAGGTAAGAAAGCTTTATACTGACGCACAAAATCTTGATCATTCATATAATGCATTGCAGGAAACAGTAAAAGCAAAGGCGGAAAGAATTGATCTTTTAACATTTCAGGTGAATGAGATTGCAGCCGCAACGCTCAAGCCGGGAGAAAGGGAATCACTGGAAGCAGAACAGCGATTACTTGCAAACCAGCACAGGCTCAATGAATTGGTGGACAGAACCTATGGTCTGTTGTACGAAGCAGATAATTCCTGCACAGAACAGTTATCAGAGGTTTTACGGCATGTACAGGAGATGAAATCCATAGATGCGAGTATTTCAGCGGCACTCGAGCTTCTCGAGTCTGCAAAGCCGCTTATTGAAGATGCTTCCGCCGAACTCAGGGGATACCGGGACCGGTATGCTTTCGAGCCGGGCAGACTCGAAATTGTTGAAGACCGGTTGGATCTTATCAAAAAGATGGAAAGAAAGTACGGCGAGGGAATAGCCGCGATACTGGTATATGAGGAAAAAGCAAAGAAAGAACTGGAATCCTTTGGGTCATCCGACGAGCGGTTGAGCGAACTTCGAAAGGAGATAGCAGCAAAAGAAGCAGCACTGGAAAAAGCGGCAGAAGACCTTTCTGATAAGAGAAAAAAGACAGCAAAGAAAATTGAAAAGCTTGTCAAAAATATTCTTTCCGAATTATCAATAGAAAAAGCAGGCTTCTCGGTTGATGTGCGGCAGGAGAAGGGGGAAGATGGAGCATTCAGGATCGGTCCGCATGGTATTGACCGGATAACGTTTCTTTTTTCTGCCAACCCGGGTGAACCGCTTAAACCTCTGAGCAGGATAGTGTCGGGAGGCGAGCTCTCGAGAGTAATGCTCGCCCTGAAGACTATCCTGGCTGATGTGGATAATGTTCCGGTTTTAATTTTTGATGAGGTAGACGCAGGAATTGGCGGGAGGACAGCCGAGAGCGTTGGCAGAAAACTGGATCTGATATCAGAAAAACACCAGCTTCTTTGCATTACTCACCTACCGCAGATTGCACGCTTCGGGGATTTTCATCTGAAGATAGAAAAACAGGAAAAAAATAACCGGGTTTACGTTTCCCTGAAAGAACTCCGGGATAATGAGAGAAAAGACGAAATTGCACGCATGCTGAGCGGAAAGGTAACAGAAATATCGCGCAAACACGCAAAAGAGCTTTTGGATCGATCTGGATGAAAGGGAAAATAAAAATTCATACAGAACTGTGCAAGGGATGTACCTATTGTGTTGATACCTGCCCGGAGGGCGTCATTGTGATCAGAAAACGGTTCAATAAGAGCGGGTATTTTCCTGCAGTTGTTCGGCATGGTGAAAAATGTACCGGTTGTGCTATGTGCGCGACCGTCTGTCCGGAAATCGCAATTGAAGTATTTAGGAATAACAAAAGGAAGTAACTCACCTGCCAAGAACCTTTATGCTCATACGTTTGCGCACTCTTAAGAAGATATAGTCGTAAAGGCTTCCC
>JBFGJU010000050.1:0-10324 GCA_041577035.1 Thermodesulfovibrionales bacterium
ATCAACGCTATGAATCCCAAAGGTAGTCTTCAATCGAAAGCAACATATCGTATTTAGGCGTAGTCGGCTGCCCGATGGAGATCCCCTTTTTTAAAAGGGGATTCTTTAGAAAAGATCTAAAGACGAGGCACCGGATGTACTGGAAAGATACAGCAGTGTTAGCCCTGGCTTGTTTTAACCAGCCTGCTTTCGGGAACAGAAAAGGAATGACAGGATCTGCAGTTCCTCAAGATGAAGGATTATTTCAGGAACTTTATTGTTAATGGATAGCGGAATTTTTCCCTGTTGCTTGTTTTGATCGAAGCGATGATTATAAGGATCACATCCGCGATAGCCAATCCGATCAAGAGGAATATTCCGATAATAAGAAAGATAAGAATGGCCGCTAGCAGGCCGTATATGGTCATTGAAATCTGAAAATTCAAAGACTCTTTACCCTCTTCATCAACGAGCGGATAGTCATGTCTTTTGAGCAGCCAGACGACGAGCGGGCCGATGATATGTCCAAAGGGAATACCAATAAACCCGACAAGTGCGGTTAAGTGGCACAGCATCCCCCAGGTATTTGCCTGCTTTTCCTCAGCGCTTTGAACAGCGGGCGTCTCTGTCGGTGTCTCAGCCATGATCTATCTCCCTTGGGTCTTTTGTCATCATTCCTATGAGCATTATACTGTAGATAGAATACAGAATCCAGAAAAAAGAAACAGAATCCAGGTAAAGAAAAATCGTAAAAGGAAAAATCAGCACTATACAGAACCGGAAGGTATCAGTGTTCTAGTTTTTCTTATGACACTTATTACAGGCCATGGGACCGAAGGCCACCTGGTCGTTGTGGCATGATCCACAGTACTTGCCCGTGTAAATATCATCCATCTTCATGCCCGAGCCGTCTTTCTGATACTTGAAAATTATCGCGTGGCAGTTATTGCATTCGAACATGGCTGTGTGGGTCTTATGGCTGAACCGTGCCGGATCAATGCCCCCGGAACGATAGGAAAGCACTTTTTCGAAGCCTTTCATCTCATGGCATTTTGTGCACGCAGTGGATTTGAACGCGATCGTGCCGTTATGACACTTGCCGCACGTTTTGCCTTTATACATGTCATCCATGGTGATATGGGTGGTACCTTTTTTCATGTTAAAGGCCTGCGGATGACATTCACTGCAATTAAATTTCTCCGAATGGCTCTGGTGTGAATAGATCACTTTCATGCCTGACGCGTCGTACGTAAGATCCGAAAGCTGATGACAGTTGTTGCAGACATCCCGGTTAATGGTAGATTCTTTATGCGCCTTTATGATGTGGCAGTGATTGCAGTGGATGTCGAATCCGACATGCTTGTCATGGGAAAACGCTCCCCGTTTATTGAGTGCATATTGTTCATAGGCATGACACTTGAAGCAGGGCAGACCAGAGTCCTTGAGGGATTCAATGACCGGCGATGATGGTCTGCTGACAACCGGGGCAGCAGGCTCTGTCATGAATTTGCAGGAAGAGAGCAGCAGCAGAAGAGATACAGCAGCGATCGCCCTTGGCACCATACCGCTATTCCTTTTTCTTCTTTGGAGTGTCCTGCCCGAACAGCAGATCATATTCAATCGGGTGATGGTGCTTCAACCTTTCAGTCGAGATCTTTCCGGTTATCCAGATCCAGCTCATTGGAAAGGTTTCCGGCTTGAGGTGTTCATTATAAAAATGCCAGAACAGGATGAAGACAATAGCAAGCAGGGCCTCGTCACTGTGCATGATCCCAAAGAGCTGCCAGATCCATCCGGTTGTAAATTCCGGGATAATATAGGAGACCTGCATGGGAAATGCGAGTGCATACCCGGAAAATCCGATAATGAACATACCCCAGAAAACAGCCCAGTAATCGAACTTCTGCGCGTACGAGTATTTTCCAAAGCGGGGTTTTTCCCTGGAAAGCCCAAGAAAATACATGAAGTTCTTTATTACATCAAACACATCTTTGGGAAGCGGGATAACTGTTGTTTTCAGATTAATCGTCATCCTTTTCTTTGCAAAGAGGTATGCAAGATATATGACATGCCATATAAAGTCAATCAGCATAGTCACACCGGCTATCCGGTGAATAATGCCTGCGGTTTCAGCGCCGCCCCATATGCGGATCCAGATACTTGAGACCCCATGGGGTTCGTAAGCAAACTTCAGTCCCCAGCCGGTAAAACTGAGGATCAGGAAGGTTGTGAACATGATGATATGCTGAATCCTAAAAATAACATTAAACCGTTCTATTTCCTTTGGTATCTCTTTTGTAGCAGTGGCTGCCGGGCTCATGAGTCATCCTCCTTTTTCCTGAATATTGCATCCCTGATGTCAGAGTATGCCTCAAGCAGGACGTGAATGATTACAAAGGCAAAGACGCTCATGGTCAATAGGATTAGTCCTATCTCAGCATAGTGTGGTATCGGGCCCGCTGGCTTATGTGAAATCGCAGGAATGAATTTCTCGTTTGCCCCTTCATGGCACTTACCGCAGGTCTGGAGTTTATTTTTACCGTATACCGGTGATGAAGGATCGTCTTTGGTTTTTATATCATGCGCGTTATGACAGCTTGAGCATACCGGCGCCTTCGTGTGGCCGAGGTGGAGTTTTCTGCCGTGAAAACTCTCTTCGTAACTATGAATAACATTTTTTTCAAGGCCATACTTTTCATACAGTTCCTTGTTCCCGTGACACCTGCCGCACGTCTTAACGTGGCTTTCACGGCTTACGGACGATTCCGGGTTTTCCTTCTTTTGTATATAATGTGGTGAGCCATGGCAGTCGAGGCAGAGCGCGCCGTCGGTCTCATTCTTTTCCAGGATGTTCCGTCCATGGACACTGGCCAGAACATACGTATATATTTCTTCGTGACAAACGACGCAGGCAGCAGCAGCCACGGGATCAACCGGGTGTTTTGCGGATATCTTCGCAGAGACAGCAAGCACATTCTGCGGCACGGCTCCTCCTGGAGATGCATGGGGATTTTCAGAGAATTTGAAGTGGCAGTCAGTGCAGGAAAATAAACCGTGAACAGATTCTGTATACCTGTCTGTATCCACGTGCAATTCGATCATGTGGCCGGCCGGTGACTGGATCTTTCCTTTCATGGCGCTGTGACAGACGAGGCAATTTGCCGGCTCTTCGGAAAAAGCGCTCAGGGGTGAAAAAACAGCCAGTATGAGAAATGACGCAATGAGGACTAAAGACTTTTTGTCAAACATGAGCTCCTCGTTTTGTAGGGATTAGCTATGCGTGCGTATAGCCCGAATACCTTATAATTACATTTCCCAGATTAAAACAACTTCAAAGTATAAATAATTTGATAATAGAAAATCAACAGGAGATTTTATGGGTCGTACAGCAGGCAAGAAGTCAGTTTTAGGCCGCGGAATAACCTACGACGGATATTCCGGCCTTCGCGGCCTTATTAAGCATGTTTTGCCGATCCATGAGGATGCTCTTTTCTGCTTCAACAGCAAGCACCCGTGCGTGGATCTTTATCATGGCTTCCAGGGTATCCGTGCCGACAACCGGCACATCGAATCTCATATCCTGCTCGGGTTTGCTGACTTTGATAACAACAGCTCCTTTGCCGGCAAGCCTGCCCCCTCTGAGAATAGCTTCATCAGTGCCTTCGATCGCCTCGACGGCCATGACTGCCCGGTCTTTAACCACAACCGTCTGTCCGACATCGAGCCTGCCGATCTCTTTTGCGATTTTCCAGCCAAATGCAATGTCTTTCCATTCTTCTTTTGAGGGTTCATCGGCTGTCAGAATACCTTCGGGGGTTAAGAGCTCTGTGCTGAAGTCAGTAGTATTTCGCAGGGTGATGCCGTCTTTTTCCAGTTCCCGTGATATGGCAAGGAGGATGGCGTCATCACTGCGGTCCTTCAGGCTGAACATGACTTTGACCGCCCTCAGGTCTGGAGTTACATTACCTTTATATAAAAGTGTTTTGGGGACCTTCCCGGCCATGACAACCTCTTTGCAGCCGGATTTTTTCAGGGTGTTAATGATCTCTCCCAGCTTACCGACATGCACCCATGTGATTTCATCCACAACAGACGACAGCGATTCATGGGCCAGGGGTTCCAGCCCGATAGCAACGACACAATAGCCTCTCGATCGGGCCTCTGACGCTATTGCAAGGGGTAGTTCTCCCGTTCCAGAGATAAGACCTAATTTCTTCACTATCTGCAGATCCCGCGCTTGTTCTGTTCAATGAATGCGATCAGATGCTTGATTTCATCTGTGGCAGGAAGGTCATTACGAATTTTTTTCAATGCGTCCTTAAGAGTCCTCTTTTCCCTGAAAAGGATCTTGTAGGCTTTTTTGATTACATTTATGGACGACGTGGAAAATCCATGACGTTTAAGCCCGATTGCATTCGGTCCGAAAAGCTTGGCTCGAGCACCGGATGCGACCATGTACGGTGGAATGTCCTGTCCAATACCGCTGAAGCCCCCAACCATGGCATGCCTGCCGATTCTTGTGAACTGATGAATGGCTACCAGACCTCCGATAAGAGCATAATCTTCAATAACAACGTGACCGGCGAGCGTGGCAGCGTTTGCCATGGTTACGTTACTGCCGATCTTGCAGTCATGGGCGATATGAACATAGGCCATGAGAAAGTTGTTATCAGCGATAGAGGTGACACCATCGCCTCCCACAGACGCACGGTGTATGGTCGCGTATTCCCTGATGATGTTACTGTTGCCGATGACCAGCTTTGTTTTCTCTCCTTCATATTTTATATCCTGCGGTGGAAACCCGATGCATGAGAACGGGTATATTATGCAGTTTTCTCCGATGTCAGTAATGCCTTCTACAACGACATGGGAAACAAGCCGGGTGCCCTTTCCGATGTGAACCCCTTTGTTAACCACACAGAATGGACCAATCTCTACATTTGCATCGACCTTTGCTTTCGGGTCAATAATTGCGGTCCGATGTATTTTACTTTTCATCTTTTTTCAGCTCCACGTCAGTGACCATGGCAGTAAAACCCGCTTCAGCAACCACTTTGCCGTTTACTTTTGCCGTACCGGAAAATTTCCAGACGGATCCTCTCTGCTGCACGGTCGTAATATCCATCACGAGCTGATCGCCGGGGAAGACCGGCTGTCTGAATTTGGCCTTTTCAATACTCATAAAGTAGACTGATCTGGTCTTCTTCACCCCTGATTTAAAGGCCAGTATTCCTGACACCTGTGCCATCGCCTCTATGATGAGAACACCGGGCATAATAGGCTGTCCGGGAAAATGGCCCGTGAAAAAGGGTTCATTAATTGACACATTCTTTATTCCGGTAATGCTGGTTCCTTTCTCAATGCTGACGATTCGGTCAACAAGAAGAAATGGATAGCGGTGCGGAAGCAGATCCATGATTTCATTGATATCCAGGATATCCATTATGAAGTATCCCCCTTTTCTAAGGTTTTCAATCGTTCCTCCAGTTCTTTAATCTTTCTGTTTAATTCGGGTAATTTTGCATATAATGACTGCGAGCGGAGCCAGTTTTTGTGCGGTATGGCAGGGGAGCCGGCATAGGCTCCTTTTGCAACACGACCGGCAATGCCTGACCGCGCCCCGATTACGGTTCCTGATTCAATTGATGTATGATCAGCGACTCCCACCTGTCCGGCAAGCGTGACATAACTGCCAATCTCACAGCTGCCGCCGATCGCAACCTGGGCAACAAGGATGGAATGTTCACCGATCCTGACATTATGCGCAATCTGCACCTGATTATCAATCTTGGAGCCTCTGCCAATGACAGTACTGCCAAGTGTTGCACGGTCAACAGAGACATTGGCTCCAATTTCAACAGCATCCTCAATGATCACATTTCCGACCTGGGGTATTTTGTGGTGCTCACCATCCTCAAACACATAACCAAAACCATCGGAACCGATAACGCTTCCGGAATGAATAGTTACGCGGTCACCGATCTGAACATGTTCCCTGATGACGACCTGAGGATAGATGAGGCAGTTATTGCCAAGAGCGGTGCGCTCACCAATAAAGACCCCCGGCATGATAACGGTACCGTCTCCGATCGATACATTGTCTGAGATATATGCAAAGGGAAAGACCGATGCACTTCTGCTGATTACTGCTGAATCAGCTATTATTGCGGATTCGCTTATACCGGGCCTGAACAGTGTCCGGGGATAAAACTGTTCAATCGCCTTTGCAAAAGCGAAATAGGGATTCTGTACTTTTAGCTGGTCTGTTGACAGATCCTCTATCCGGTCTTTAACAATGATACAGGAGGCTTTGCTTTCGTACACCTGTTTCAGGAATCTGGGAGAAGCAACAAACGTAATATCACCTTTCACAGCGTCTTTAATCCCTGACACACCGGTAATTTCAGCGTCCGGATTACCGATAATCGTGCCTTTGACAATGTCAGCAAAATCTTTTAGTTTCATATCAATAATAAAGCGGTCCAGCCCTCAGGGTGCTCTACTTAAAGTATACACCTGATCCGTAAGCGCGCTCTCATAAAATCAGTAACAGTATAAACCGCATTGCAGGGAATATGGTTTTATCAGAACGTGAGGAACTCTTACCCCGGAATGAAACCGGAACAGGGAAGCCTATTTTCCTGAGGCATTGTAACGCTTGAGTACTTCATCGGTTAAATCCAGTGCCTTTTCCGAGTACAGAACTATTCCGTCTGAGTTCTCGAGGATAAAGGTATATCCCTGCTCTTCTCCTATTTTCCTGATAATTTTTCTGATCTCTTTGATAATGTTGGCGGTAAATTCGCCTTCCCTTTTTTTAACATCATTCTGAGAATCAGTGACAAGCCTCTGGTAGTCCCTGAGCAGCCGTTCAAGCTCGGCTTCCTTGGCCTTTCTGGATTCTTCAGAGAGTACCGAAGACTGCTTTTCCAGTTCTGCCCTTAATTTCTCGATGTTTTTACCCTTTTCATCTACTTTTTTCTGGATTGAATTGATGAGAAACTCCAGGTCAGCCTTGGCCTTTTTCCCTGAGTCTGATTCATTGAGTGCCTTGACCAGATCAACAAAGCCCATTTTCATATCTGCAGCATACAGAGGGTGTACAGAAATAAAAAGAGCAATGAGCATAAACAGACAAAAAACTTTTTTCATATTTCTTCTCCTTTTTTAAAAAAAACTTCCAAATGCAAATTCGAATCTGCTGGAATCTTCATCAGGTTCCTTATCAATATTATACCCCCACTCAATTCTGATCGGGCCCATGGGGGAAATCCACCGGAAACCCGCTCCAGCGGTATACCTGAGTTCGCCAAAATCTTCAAACTCATCGTAGGCATTCCCCGCATCAAAAAATATGACTCCCTTAAGCTTCATGTCCGGCAGAATGGGAAAAATAAATTCAGTATTAAAGATCAATTGCTCTGTTCCTCCAATATCATCTCCGGTCAGCGGGTCTGAGGGGCCGGCATCTCCCCATTCAAGACCTCGTACCGTGTAGATGCCGCCAACATAGAACCGTTCATACAGGGGCAATTCATCGCCGGAGAGACCACGCGCGTATCCAAATCGTCCCCGCACCATAAACGCGGAACTTCCGATAGGGAAATACCACCCGGAGTCTATCGTGCCCTTGATAAATGAAACTGAGCCTCCAAGCCCTGCATAGGTAACGGTCATCGCGTTTCGCGACCCGGCTGTAGGATCAAGGAAACTGTTTCGTGTGTCTCTCACCATGGAGGGGGCGATACTGCTTACCGTATTTGTCCCTTTCTGGTCCTTAATGATAATTGAAGCGTCGTCATCGATATTTTCAATGGTGGCCCGCTCGTATTTATAAGTAAGATTGCCATGCCAATATTCCCCAAAACTTTTCCCAAAACCAATATAACCGCCAGTAGCCTTTTTGTCGTACTCAATATACTCACGTTCTGAGCGGTAAATGCCTAAGGAGAAACTTATTGGCCTGTCGAAAATCCATGGATCCTTGAAGGCAATTTCATAGAGATTACTGCTTCCACCGAGTTCCCCTTTTAGTTTCAGGTACTGGCCCCTTCCGAACAGATTTCCCTGTGTTATATCAACTGTCCCGATAAACTTGTCCACCGTACTATATCCACCGCCAACACTCAAAAAACCGGTCGGACGCTCTTTGACCTTAACTTCAAGATCAACGATTCTTTCTTCGGACCGCGGCTTTGGGATCATTTGAACAGATTCAAAAAAGTTCAGGTTATTTATCCGCTCATAGCTTCTCTTTATCTTTTTGCTATTAAAGGTTTCGCCTTCGTTTATCCGGACCTCTCTCCTGATGACCTTGTCCCGTGTTTTGGTATTACCAGAGATTTCTATTCTTCCGATGTCATACCGGTCTCCCTCATTGATTATCAGGGTAACCCTGGTGCTTTTGGTTTCATCATCGGGAACGAGATCCGGGATTACCGATACAAGAGCGTAGCCATTTTCAGAATAGATTCTTGAAATTGAGGACATATCTTTGTCCAGAGAAGACTTGCTGAATATGTCCCCGGGTGAAAGGGTAATTCTGCCTTTAATGGTATCACTGTCAAATACCGTGTTTCCCTGAACAGCGACCGAAGCAACGGAAAACTGCTCACCTTCAGCAATCCTGATTTTTATGGTCATCTTATTTTTCTCTTTATCTACGGAGAGCTCCGGTTCTGCAACAATTGCCTTTATATAGCCATGATCAAAATAAAGATCTTTTATCTTTTGCATATCATTTTCAAGCTGGGCGCTCTTGTGATATCCCGATGACGTAATAAAGGCAAATATCCACCACTCTTTGGTATCCATGACCTTCTTGATCTTTCGGGAAGATAAGGCGGTATTCCCTTCTATGATAATATCCTTGATGCGTACTTTCTTGCCTTCATCGATCTGATAGGTCAGGGTGACCTCGTCTTCAGAAATGGTATTGATCACCGGTACAATGTTGGAAAGCCAGTAACCCTCTTCTTCATAGTAGAATTTAATCCGGATGGCATTATCCTGGATAAGAACGGTATCAGCTATTGAACCGGGGGTAATGGTTATTTTCTCGTTGAGCGTTTCATCATCGACCTCTTCATTCCCTTCAAATGCTATGGTTATAATGACCGGCTTTTCTTTGACGATATAGATTAACTTCGCACCGCCTTCAAATGCCTCAATTTCTACCCGGACATCATCAAAGTAACCCATTTTGAAAATTGATTTGATATCTTCATTGGTCTGCTCCTGCGAAACAGGTTCGCCAATGGACTGGGATATCTTTGCCCGGATAGCCCCCTCTTCTATGCGTTTGAGCCCCTGAATTTCTATGGCTGTAATGAAGGGAACCCGCTGGGCATAAGCCGTATTCATCGTAATGAATATGATAAGCATACTTAATAAGAAACGAGTTTTATGCATAGTGCCCCTGTATCACATATGATTACTCTTGATAAAACTCGATAAGTATACCATTAATACCGGGCGGAAATAAATAAAAAATATCGTTATTAAACCATTTTCTTGAAAATACAGGTACCAGGTTAATAAATAATTATGATTTACAAATTAATTTTTTTTATTTGACCATTAGATCAGAGGTGTTTTAAGCTTGTTAGCACTGCTTTTCCTGTTTTAAAAAGCTTCTTAAAATCATAATAAAGGAGGATGCTATGAAGAAGTATGACACGCCTATGCTGGATGAGTTGGAAAAAGGGCCGTGGCCGAGCTTCGTGACAGAGATGAAAAAGGCCGGCAAAAAGAATGAAATGGCGAATGATGCCGTGGGACATCTCGAAAAGTGTTTTGAGACGAAAGTGGGATACTGGAAACACGGTGGTATCGTGGGTGTTCTCGGATATGGGGGCGGCGTTATCGGAAGATATACAGAACTGGGTGAGGAATTTCCTGGTGTGAAGCATTTTCATACGGTGAGATTAAATCAGCCGAGCGGATGGTTTTATACATCCAAGGCCCTGAAAGAGATTTGTGACATATGGGACAAATACGGCAGCGGATTGACCAATATGCATGGATCGACCGGTGATCTTGTTTTGCTCGGAACGACAACGGATGCTCTCGAGCCGCTGTTTGCAGAGTACTCGTCACGCGGCTGGGACCTTGGTGGTTCAGGCTCAGACATGAGGACACCGAGCTGTTGTATTGGGCCGGGCCGCTGTGAGTGGACCAATTACGATACCCTCGATCTTATATACAATCTGACACAGGAATTTCAGGACGAGCTGCACCGTCCCATGTTTTCCTATAAATTCAAGATAAAGGCTGCAGGCTGTGCGTGTGACTGTGTTGCGTCCATTGCCCGCGCAGACCTTTCGATCATTGGTACCTGGAAGGG
>JBFGJU010000051.1:0-10196 GCA_041577035.1 Thermodesulfovibrionales bacterium
CATTCGAAATCACCCCAAACGGCATGGTTTTTTCACGTATTTCAATATCAACATATCTCGCATCAAGTTTGCCGTTCCGCAACTCATCTCTGAGCCGTTCTCTGGTATCCTTCGGCCTCTCCCGTGCAAGAACCTCATGTTCTGAATTTGAATGTCTAAACATCCTGGACGCAGGCAGCAAGATATCAAGAACTCGTTCCTCAGCAAGCTGTCTGGCCTTTTCCGTTATTGACTCCAGATGTTCATTCTTAACCATATTAACGGATATCTCTGTCAAGTCACGAATCATCGATTCAACATCACGCCCGACATATCCGACCTCTGTAAACTTCGAAGCCTCAATTTTCAGAAAAGGAGCGCCCGCCAATTTGGACAATCTTCGTGATATTTCGGTCTTGCCGACACCGGTCGGGCCAATCATTAATATGTTTTTGGGGAGAACCTCATCTTTAAGCTCGGCGGACAGTCTCTGCCTTCGCCACCTGTTCCGGAGGGCAATAGCGACAGCTTTTTTCGCATTGTTCTGCCCTATAATATACCGATCAAGCTCTTCAACAATCTTCCGTGGTATAAGATTATCCAATTATGCCAGTTCCTCAACGCTTATATGTTCGTTCGTATATATACAGATGTCGGATGCTATTTCCATTGATTTTCTTACTACGTCACCAGCGCTCAATTCGGTATTTTCACAGAGCGCTCGTGCCGCCGCCTGAGCAAACGGACCGCCTGACCCTATCGCAGCAATTCCGTCTTCCGGCTCAATCACATCTCCGTTACCAGAAATAATAAACGTATGTTCTTTATCAGCCACGATAAGGAGTGCTTCTAGTCTGCGGAGAATCTTGTCCGTTCTCCAGTCCTTGGCGAGTTCGACAGATGCTCGGGTCATATTTCCCCGGTATTCCTCAAGTTTATTTTCATATTTTTCGAATAACGTGAAAGCATCAGCCGTTGCTCCGGCAAATCCTGCTATTACCCGATCAGCATACAGCTTCCTTATCTTGACTGCATTCTTTTTCAAGATCGTATTGGTCATGGTAACCTGTCCATCACCGGCAATGGCAACAGTTCCATTTCGTCTGACACACAATATCGTTGTAGCGTAAATCATAAACAAGTGCTCCGAAAATGAATATACCTATCTTACAAAAAACGGTTATATAATGTCATTCCATCGGATAACGGCATATGCATAGTATCCGTTATGCCGTTTTCAGGAATCATCACGCGCATCTTTTGATAACGGATGTGCCCTGTCATATACATCTATGAGATGCCCGATGTCAATATGGGTATATTTTTGAGTAGTCGAGAGAGATGCGTGTCCCAGGAGCTCCTGGATCACCCGCAGGTCGGCTCCTCCCTGTAATAAATGAGAAGCAAAAGTATGTCGCACGGTGTGCGGTCCTATAGGTCCGTCAATGCCTATCATCCGCGCATATTTTACTACGATCCTCCTGATTCCCCGCGGGGACAGTCTCTGATCCCTCCTGTTCAGAAACAATGCCCTGCCTATTTTCCGAAAGAGCATTTTTTCTATCATATAAGATTTCAGGGCATCCAGTGCCTTGGAGCCTACGGGAAGCAGACGCTCTTTCTTCCCTTTTCCTCTTACCTTCACCAACCCCTCTTTCATGTCGACATCATCAACATTCAGACCGGCAATTTCGCTGACCCTTAAACCGCTCGAGTATAAGAGCTCGAGAATAGCTTTGTCTCTAACCGGTATGATGCCAATACCTTCAGGTTTCTCTATCAGGGAGATCATGTCATCTATCGGAAGAAAGTTTGGCAGCTGCTCTGTTTTCTTGGGACTCGAAACTATTCGTGCGGGATTTTTGGTTATCGCACCTTCCCTGTAAAGAAACGTGATAAAAGAGCGTACAGTAGCCAGCCTTCTGCTGACGGTCGTCTTGCTCAAACCGCTCTTTATCTGCTGCGCAATAAATTCCCTTATATCATTCAATTCAATCTCTTCAGGTCGCTCTTTTACATGACCGCTAAAAATTGCAAGATCTTTCCTGTAGGCCCGAAGAGTATTTTCAGATGCGTCTTTTTCTATCTCAAGATATTTCAGAAATCTGACTATAAGCTTATTCATCGTTTTATTGGGCATCTATCCGTCTTATATAATCCTGCCATTCAGTTATCGCTCGCTCAGCGATCATTCTTCTTTTCTCTTTCCTTTTTTTTAATCCCGCTGGGTGATGAAGTGCCGGGAATAAACCAAAATGAATATTGCTCGGCTGGAAGCGTTTACTGTTTGATTCAGTTATGTGCCGTATGAGAGCACCGTGTGACGTCGCTGGAGGTACTTCGATCATCTTCTTGCCACGCAATGTTAAGAATGCATTGATTCCTGCTATAAGTCCCATAGCAGTTGATTCAATATATCCCTCCACCCCTGTTATCTGTCCGGCCATAAATATATCCTGCCTGTTCTTTAGCGACAGGTCTTTTTCCAGGACCCTGGGAGCATTAATAAACGTATTCCTGTGCAGGCTTCCGTACCTCAAGAATATCGCGTTTTCAAGACCATGAATCAACCTGAACACCTTCTTCTGTTCAGTCCAGGTTAATCGTGTCTGAAAACCAACCATGTTATACGCCGTGCATTCAACATTTTCTGTCCTTAACTGAACAACGGCATACGGCTCTCTCCCGGTTCTCGGATCCGGAAGACCAACGGGCTTCATCGGACCAAATCGTAACGTATCGGTTCCTCTCGTGGCCATCACCTCGATAGGCATGCATCCTTCAAATATCCTCGCGTTTTCAAAATCACGTGGTTTTACCTTATCCGCTGTCATGACCGCTCCATGAAATGACTCGTATTCTGACTTCGTCATAGGACAGTTGATATAATCATCTCCTCCCTTTCCATAGCGTGAACTTTTATAGACCTTGTCATATCGAATTGATGAAGCATCAACAATCGGAGCAATAGCGTCATGAAAGTATAGATATGGCTCTCCAATCAGTTCAGCGACCGCATCTGTCATCCCCGTGGATGTAAGCGGTCCGGTCGCGATAATAGCGGTGGAATCAGGTACTCTGTCGACTTCATGCCGGACTAACGTGATATTTGGATGGCTGGTAAGGTTATCCGTTATATAACGCGCAAACAGATCGCGGTTAACGGCAACAGCAGAACCGGCAGGTACACGAGCCCTATCTGCAGCCTGCATTATCAGTGATGATGCGATGGAAAGCTCCTTTTTTAATAATCCGGGGGCGCTATAGATATCTCCCGATCGCAATGAATTCGAGCATACGAGTTCTCCGAGCATCCCGGTCCGATGAGCTTCTGTCAATTTCTGTGGCCGCATTTCATAGAGAATTACGGATATTCCTCTTACAGCCGCCTGCCATGCAGCTTCAGACCCAGCCAATCCACCGCCAATAATTATCAATTCAGCCATATGGATGTATTATAACCAAAACACAATTACCGAACCACGCTCTGTTGATATGAAAAATAACGATGGTACTCCAGAGTGAATCCAGCAGAGAACGTCAGCGGAAGAACCGAAAAAACTTCCCCACTTATCTTTTTTTATCCTCACTTTTCCCCTGGAATTCACTCATTATTATAGGTTTTTTTCAGTTTTCTTGCGTACGAAGACAGCACAAGAAGAGAGAATAGGTATGGAAATACAGGCTTAAAAAGTGTAAGAAGAATGAGCGGGGCTTTCTTTATGATTCGAGCGCCCTGTCAAAAAGCTCAACTCTCTGTTGTTCTATAACGTGATAATCTCCTTTTTGGAGAACTGTCATGGTACAGAAAGCGAAGTGCCTCATGTCTTACGTATGGTAAGCTTCAGAATGGACCAGGGCCATAAAGAGGTGAACACAGGGCACCCCGTTGAATATTAACGCTTAAACTCTCTTTCCACAATGTCTTTGATCGTTTTTACAGAATTGCCTTGCTGGTACAGTTCGAAAGCCCTCAGGGCTTCCCGAAGACAGATGTCTCACCGTGCGGCATGCAAGTCTACATAACAACTTAACAGACTCTTATGCCTAAAGGTCGGTGATTCCTTGCAATAACAATAACAGTAAATGCTGTCAAGCACCCAGGGAATCTCCTTTGCAGCGCGATATGCCTTTTTGATAAGGGTATTCTTGAACATCTGGGGATCAAGCGTTTCCCTTACTTCGCCCTTTCTCAACGACTCGTCAAATCTATCAACGCCGCTCTTTTCCGCATGTGCAACTGAACCCACAGAAAAGAGAATCGCTGATATCAGTAATACAATGAGATATTTAGTCGCGTGCACCGTTTATCTCCTTTCACTAAATTGTAATATGGATATCATACTCATGTGCATTTTAGCGTATTACAAAATTGTGAAGAAATCATGAAAATCGCTTATTACATCATCGATAGACCATATATCGGAACATCAGTCCGATGCCGGTCAAAACAGTCAATTGATCTTTATAAAACTTTCAAGTAAACTAACCCTATGCAGGAACATTTTGAAAGTGATTTATCAAGAAAATCTTCTGATAGTGCTGATCAGATCAGCAGAACGAAAAATACGTGTCCTCAGTGCAAAGAAGATTTGCATCAGGAGTACCTTGATCAAAATCCTTTTCCGGAAATCCCCTGCCCTTCATGCGGCACACTCATAAAGTCATCCTCTCTTCTGACTGAAGAGATATCAGTCGAGAATCAACGACTCGAAAAAAGATGCGACGCACGGCTAAAAGTAGAGTATCTCAGTTATGACAAATTTATCATTGAATATACAAAAAACGTAAGTAAGGGCGGCATGTTCATTGCTACGAAATCGAAACTTGACGTAGGTACCATGGTCGATATTACACTTCATATTCCGGGTCTCGACAAACCTTTAACAATATCCTGCAAAGTCGTCCATGCAAAAAGATTTAACGTTCCGGAAAAAGACCAGGGCGTAGGAGTCAGATTTATTGATATTGATGCTGAAAGCAGATTGAAATTAATTGAATTTATGAAAAATCACACGAACTGTTCCTGATTCTCTCTATCCTCTTCCGACCACCATTTCTGATATATGGTACCCGCATGAATCCTTGACTAAACCGCACTATTTTGTTACGCTATCTGAATTCAAAAAAGGAGTTATTATAACCATGAGAAAACCTGCAAAAAAGACTACCAGGAAAAAGACGAAATCTGCTCCACCAGCTTCCAAAAAGAAGACTCCAAAAACAAAGTCTTTAGCATCTCCGGTTAAAAAGGCGAAAGCAAAACCAGCTAAAGCCACTACGAAGAAAAAAGCTGCGCGCGCAGCAAAAAGTGTGAAATCAGGACTCAAATCCCGTAAGCCGAAGACTCAAAAAGTCGCTTCGGTAAAGGCGGTTTCCAAAAAAAAGGGTATCAAGTCAAAACCAAAGAAGTATTCTTCTCTCAGAGAGAAGAAATTGCAGAATATTAAACTTGATCTGTTAAAACAAAAGACCTCTCTTCTCGATGAAGCAGAAATTGCGTTAAATGAGCTCCCCGGACAAACGATATTTCCTGATCTTGGTGATCAGGCCTCGGCAGAGACAGACAGAAATTTCATGTTACGCTTGAGGGGCCGCGAACAAAGATTATTGAAAAAAATAGAAGAGGCAATTGATCGTATCGATGCCGGTTCATTTGGTATTTGTGATGACTGCGGAAAAGAGATCGACATAAAACGTCTTGAAGCCAGGCCCGTTACAACGATGTGCATCGAATGCAAAACGTTGCAGGAAGAAGAAGAAAAACTGAGAGCATCATAAGTATATCATCCGGTTGTTCAGTGAATCAGGAACAGTAAAAGTTGATGTTCTGAATGTCTTTTGAAGTATATACTTCATATGTTCATCGATAAGCGATGAGATTTCAACTACCATCGCTTCTGCAGGTCTCAGCCGGTTCAGGCATTGTATTTCCCACGTGAGAAGATGTGCATAGAATTTCATTGCGCCTTTTGAAAGCTTGAAAGATGATAGGGCTCCTCCGGAGCATATAGTACAAAGAATTGTTCCATGGGAAATATAAAATATTTCACCTTCTTTACCGCATCTGCCGCATGCATCCAGTTTGGGAAGAAAACCTACTATGTCAAGAAATTTTATTTTATAGAAAAGAGCAATAAGGTCTGTTGTATGATCTTTTTCCAGAGAATGCATCGTTGATATAAAAAGATTATATACCTTCAGGTTGACATCACGCTCAGCCAGAAAATTAATCGTCAGCTCAATGAATTCCGAGATCATCAAAAAAGACCGTATTGAGCTTCTCAGAGATTCGAACGAATGAATAATGTCAGCCTGGGTAAGCCTTGGGAGAGCAGCATCCTGTTTGCCCCAAAATGAGATCCGAGAGTGCGTAAGCGGTTCGAGGCTGCTTCCGAACCTGCTCCTGATCTTGCGGGGGCTCTTAGCAAAAACCTTTAAGAGACCATAATCTTTTGTCAGATAGGTAACGATAAGATCTGCTTCATGAAACAGGCTGGTTTTTAATACGATTCCTTCAGTTCTATACAGCATTACATAATATTACCGAAGTCTTCAGGTCTCAGGTTTTTCAGCCACTCGTCGAGTTCGTCGGCAGTTCGGGTACCCAGGAGACTCTCATCCACAAATATCGGGACATGAACCCTCAAAGCGATAGCTACGGCATCACTGGGTCTGGAATCAATTAATGTCTCCTTTTTCCCATCGTTCAGATAAATAAAGGCATAATACGTGTTATCAATTATCTCGGTTATAACGATCTTGGTTATGTTAACTTTGAGTCCATCGGTGATATTCTTGATAAGATCATGCGTAAGAGGTCGTGGCGTAGCAACTTTTCCCAGGGCCAATGCTATGGAATCCGCTTCAGGTTTGCCGATCCATATCGGTAGCGTACGAACAGAGTCGATTTCCTTAAGCAACAATATATACATGTTACTTCGCGGATCAAATAAAAGGCCTTCTACGCGCATTTCAACTACCATGAGCTAAATCCCAAATCACGCAATGTCATTTTGTTGTTACGCCAATTCTTTTTCACTTTAACCCATAACTCGAGAAATATCTTTGTCCCGAGCAGACGCTCGATATCACATCGAGCCTTCATGCCAATTAATCTAAGCATCCTGCCATTCTTCCCTATTATTATACCTTTTTGACCTTCTCTTTCAACATAAATATATCCCTGTATTGAAATCATTCCGTCCTGGCGTTCATCCCATTTCATTATTTCAACGGCGACTGAATACGGTATCTCGTATGATGTTTTTTCCATGATCTTCTCACGAATAATCTCTGAAACCATAAATCTCTCAACCTGTTCAGAAACGATATCATCGGGCTAATAATGTGGCCCGCGGGGGAGACACTTCTGTATAGCATCAATTAAATCATCGAGACCATCTTCTTTTATCGCGGATACGGGAATAATTTCTTTAAAAGGGAACAATTCTTTATAACGTGCCATCAACGCAAGCACTGTTCCTTTCGGTATCACGTCAATCTTATTGAGTACCACTATAACCGGTATATGAATGCCCTGAAACCGCGCAATGACATGAGCATTCTGTTCCACCGTTTGATACGGATCTGTCACAAAGACCACGAGATCAATATCCTGCAGCGATTTCTCCGCTGTTTCGACCATTACTTTTCCAAGTTTATGTGCCGGCTGATGTATGCCTGGTGTATCGATAAAGATTATTTGGGCATCAGACTGTGTGCGAATACCCAAAATCCGGTTCCGAGTTGTTTGCGGTTTATCTGAAATGATGGATATTTTTTGTCCAAGAAGACTATTGAGAAGTGTTGATTTCCCGACATTGGGTCTCCCGATGAGAGATACGTAGCCGGAACGAAACATCTTGTTCACTACCCCGAGCTGTCTCGTTTGCTTAAAGCCGTTTTTATGCGACCAATCGCCCGCTTGATATCGTCAAGTCCCGTAGCATAAGAAATTCTCACATGATTATCATTGCCAAATGCATTCCCCGGTACGAGCGCAACTTTTGCCTCTTCAAGAAGATAGAGGGCCAGATCTGAAGAAGAAGATATCTGTTTTCCGCCATATGTTTTGCCGTACAAACGTGATGTGTTCGGAAAGACATAAAAGGCCCCTTTTGGCATGGTACAGTGAATACCATCGATATCGTTAAGCTCGTTTACAAGAAATTTTCTTCTTTTGTCAAACTGATCGATCATTTCGGTAAGGAACTCCTGTGGGCCGGTTAATGCCTCTTGAGCGGCAATCTGGGCTATAGAATTCGGATTCGACGTCGATTGACTTTGAATTTTCGTCATTGCCTTAACAATTTCAGCTGGTCCTGCGGTATAACCAATTCTCCATCCCGTCATGGCATGTGATTTTGAAAGGCCATTTACCACAAGCGTCCTGGACTGAATTTCTTTCCCCAGCGAAGCGATACTGGTGTGTTTGATGCCATCATATGTGAGTTTTTCATAAATCTCGTCAGATACGATAATGATCTTATGTTTCACGGCAATTTCGGCAATCGCCTGCAGGGTTTCCATCTCATATGCAAGTCCCGTAGGATTTGAAGGATAGTTAAGAATCAGTGCCTTCGTTTTGTCCGAGACATTATTCACAAGATCATCCGGAGTAATCATGAAAGAATTTGATTCATCTGTTTTCACAATTACCGGAGTTGCATCGTTCATGATGACCTGGTCAGGATATGATACCCAGTATGGCGCCGGAATAATCACCTCATCTCCGGGACCGTACAGGGCCTGCGCAATATTGTACAGACTATGTTTAGCACCGCAGGAAACGATAATCTCGTCTCTTTTATAGGCAAGTCCGTTATCCTTCTCTAATTTTGTGATAATTGCATCCTTGAGTGGGTCGATCCCACCTACTGCTGTATATTTCGTAAATCCATCTTTCAGGGCCCGTACCGCGGCTTCCTTGATGTGTTCAGGTGTATCAAAATCTGGTTCACCGACTCCAAAGTTGATCACATCTTCACCAGACGCCTTCATGGCCTTCGCTTTGGCGTCTATTGCCAGGGTCGGCGATGGTTTTATTTTCGTAACTCTCTCAGAAAGCATAATCAAGCTGTTTCCTTTCTTTATGTTCTTTTATATAAGCACTGCTCATGGAGCTTCGTGTTCGTGCAGATGTATATCTGATTGTTTTTCATCCAAGTATTTTTCTCTCTGTTCTCGCTCATATCCCAGCTGGTCAAGTTTCTTCCTATCCGCCCTTTTTTCGATCAGTCTCTGCAAGTCAGAAACTCTGTTCTCATATTCCGCAGTTAGCAGATCTGCCTCTTCATGGTCTTCTACCACGTGCGGCGTGACCATGAGGAGGAGTTCATTCCGTTCGTCTTCGTCTGTTGTCGTCCCAAAGAGGTACCCGAGAATCGGTATCTTACTCAGAAAAGGAAGCCCGCTTCGCGTCTGCTGCGTTCTCGTCTCGATAATACCACCGAGCACCAGGGTATGGCCATCCTGAACAATGGCCGTTGTGGTAACCTTGCGCGTTCTGAATCCCTGATAATTTTCACCCGCTATCGGTACTCTTTCTCCTAACTGGCTCGCCTCCTGCGTTATTTTCAGTTTAACCTGTTTTTTTTCGTTAATATGGGGTGTAACTGTCAGGATAATACCGGCAGACTTAAACTGGACCTGCGATATGGTATTAGCCGTTATATCCTGAGGCTGCGAAATTGACGTAGCCACCGGCACCTCGTCGGCAATTTCGATTTTTGCCTCCTGATTATCAATGCCAAGAATATGGGGACTTGCAAGCACATTAATTTTGTCTGTTGCGGCTGCAGCAGAAATCAGCACATTAAACCGCAACGGGTCAAATATATTTGCAAATGCTCCTGTGGGAAGTTCAGATACAAATGCGCCTGAGGGCTCTATGCTGGGATCAAACGCAACTCCGCCATCGGAAAAACCGCCGATGAGATTATAAATATTCTTTTCATCAAGGATTTCTCCCCGCAAAAGCCATTCGATCCCAAATTTGGTTGTATCATCCAAAGTAATCTCCGCAATAAGTACCTCGATGAGGACCTGCTTGGGCTGTACATCCAGTTTCTTGATCGTCTCGAGAAGTGCCAAATAACCACGGGGAGTAGTCTGAATGAGTAACGCATTTATATCTTCATATGCCTCGATAATGATTTCTCCCTCTATGGAAGCAGCAAGGCCTTCGACCGGTGCGGGCGTTACTCTCTGACGAG
>JBFGJU010000052.1:0-10195 GCA_041577035.1 Thermodesulfovibrionales bacterium
CCCCATCGTAGATGGCATACACACCGTTTACGGTATTATCATTAACATGCTGTTGCATTGCTTTTTGAATGCCAGCACGCGTCTGCCCCTTGATACTGGGATCATCACCAGCAAATGCCGCTGTCATACATAACAATACAAACAGCGCTATTACTACTTTTTTTCTCATGATTTCCTCCCTCTGTGATGCTTAAAATACCTATGTTAACAGATCAATTAGTATAGGGACCCCCTTTCTTTCATGAGTACTTAGTTAATAAAAAAGCAGAACTTACCAAAGGTTCATCCTTCGGCAGCTCGGCCATGCTTCGATACGCTCAGCACCCGCGGCTTTCTGACCCACCCTTACGGGTGGTTTGGCTTTTCGGGAATTGATTTTGTTTGTGTCGTGTACTTAATTCTTCATTTTTGAAGATAAAACCGTGGGTGGCGAGAGATCAAATCCCCAGAATGCATGGACAGAAGAATCGTTGTGTATATTATCAAGCCTGCTCATCTTGCCCCTCCGCAGGCAATGGATACATAAAACGTATCACAGAATACGCGTTATATCAAATTGAAAAAACTTATTACTGTAATAATATAGTAATGAAATTTATAAGATAAAATAGTGATAAAAATTTGGATGACTATCACAGTATTTAATATGTATAATCGTCGCTGTTATCCTCATTTCCGATTCTTCTAAACTTTCAAAAAGAAATCTGCTCAAGTCAAGATCAAGGGAACAAGTGCAGCTTACATCTGTTAATTCTCAACTTTGGGATCGGCTGCATTCTTGAGACTTTGTTGGTGACGCACATAGGCGCACCTTCATCCTATATCACTCACTTGAAAAGTAGCATTTCTTAGTGTATATTTCAAACAGTATAGTTGTAATCAAGACAGGATTGGGAGGGAAGGATCTACCCCCTAGGAACTGAAACTGAATATTTTTAGAGGAATAACAATTTTCTTAACCCAATTGCCGTTGGTTCTTTTTGTTGGTGGAAAATATGATTTAATTTTTGGATTTAATCGTATGGATTCAGGATTCACTGTTCTCTTATTTTTGTTTATCTTGGCTCCTTTTCTAAATCTTTCCTGGTGTATCATTGAAATTATACGGTCTTTTAAGTTGTCAAGGCGCCAGAGTAGAGCATTAACCTTCTTCATGCCACTTATTGCCATTTTTTTTCTTATAGAGTCTCTTGCGATCGACCTCTATATAGCATCACACGCGAGAATGTAACTTAAACTTTTTTCACAAACCATCCCGCAATAATTCTGTTTGTAGTTCGCAGAATTTGATGCTTCCTATAGTAAACAACTTTAAAAATTGACAATAAGTGCAAGATTATAAATGATTCATGGCTAATACCTAAGCAAGGAACAGTTTGATGGGTATCCTGGATTAAGCTATTATATATAATGAGAAGTATAAATAAAGAACAGTAATTATAATCGTCCGCACCACGGCAAAAAATTAAATGCAATTGTTGTGATTATAACAACTATATGTATCTTGATATGCTTTGGTGTAATCTCTCATGAAATTTAATAATGAAAAATATATAAGCGAAAATTTCCGGATGACTTTAAAACACTTTCTCGTCATTTTTTTGCCTTTAGCAGTATTACTTTATGGAATTATTTTAGTGATCTATTTTACAGAATCCAGGAATGATAAAATTATTATTCAAAACAAGGAAACCAGCAATATAGACCTGCTATCCCAGATAATAACAAGTGATTTTGAGTTAGTTATATCTGACTTGCTCATATTATCCGAGAACACGGAGTTAAAGGCGATGATAGAAAGCGATGGAGGCTCGCATAAAAAGGCTCTTGCTGAATTTTATCTGTATTATTCCAAAAGAAAAAGACTCTATGATCAGATACGCTTCTTGGATGATACTGGGAAGGAAATGGTAAGGGTCAACTTCAATAAAGGCAAGCCCTCAATCACACCAGAAAATCAACTGCAATTTAAGGAGAATCGTTATTACTTTCAAAAGACCATTCAAATTAATCCCGGGAAAGTGTATGTATCTCCTTTCGACTTAAATATTGAGCAAGGACAGATAGAGGAACCTCTGAAACCGATTATACGTTTTGGAACAGTTGTGTTTGACAGGAAAGGCCAGAAAAAGGGGATTGTACTTATCAACTATTTGGGCACAAAATTAATTAATCATCTTGATGAAGTCTCTTCACAATCCGCAGGTCAGTTCATGCTTCTTAATTCCGAAGGATACTGGCTGAAAGGACAAAAATCGGAAGATGAATGGGGTTTTATGTTTGAAGATAGAAAAAATCGGTCATTTGGAAATTCCTTCCCTGAAGCATGGGAAATAATCTCTACTACTGAATCCGGACAATTTAGCAATGCAGACGGCATGTTTACTTTTAACACAATTTACCCTCTCTCAGCAGGTCAAAAAGCAAATGCTGATTCTGCCGTCATGTTTGAATCCGGTTCATTCCAAATCGGAACAAAAGATTATTTCTGGAAGATAGTCTCTCAAGTACCATTAGACGTTTTAAAGGCTGGGCCGCATAGACTTTTCGACAGACTAATTCAGTTATACGCAGTGCTGATTTCTGTTATTGCGATTGGTTCATGGTTTCTTGCGAAAGTTAGAATTAGTCGGAGAGAAGCGGAGAAAAAGCTGGAGCAAACTGCAGAAGAGCTAAGGCGTTCCAATACTGAACTGGAACAGTTTGCCTATGTAGCTTCACACGATTTGAAAGAACCTCTTCTTACCATAGCAGTTGACTTGAAACTTTTACAGCGTCAATTAAAAGGCAAATATACTCCTGAGACAGAAGAATTTATTGCGAAAGCCATTGAAGGGGCAAATCAGATGCAGGAGCTTATCAGTGATCTGTTAAAATATTCTCGTGCGGGTTCGCATGGAAAGCATTTTGAGATGACGGATTGCACCGAGGTGCTAAATCGCACGCTATCGAATCTAAAATTTACCATAGACAAAAGTGGTGCCGAGGTAACTCAGGATCCACTTCCGGTAGTAATGGCTGACCCTGTTCAACTTGGTGAACTTTTCCAGAACCTTGTAAATAACTCGATCAAGTTTCACGGTGGAGAGCGCCCGCTTATTCATATTTCTGCTGAGGAAAAGGAAAATGAATGGTTGTTTTCTGTCCGTGACAACGGCATTGGTATTTCCAAGGAGGATACTGAGAAAATATTCGACATTTTTCAACGACTGCACAGGGACAAATACCCCGGTACGGGAATTGGCTTGGCAACTTGTAAGAAGATAATAGAACGGCATGGCGGGCGTATATGGGTAGAATCAGATCGGGGGAAAGGTTCAATTTTTTATTTTACATTACCTGCTGAAGATACATATTAACGACCGGGAAAAACAACTATAAATAATGGGTAATCTTACTATTGCGTAATGACTTCCATTTGAAGTGCTAATTAATTGGTAAGATTAAAAAACCAATATTATCGCAAGAAGTATTTTTTCCTTATATCGCGGGTTTCAATTGGTAATCCTCAGCTTTCGAGATATGACATTATTGAGGACTTGCAGGGGAAGTCGATAAGCTGAAAGCATTACAATAAGTTAAAATTCTTACTCACGGCGAAGGTGCTCTCAAACTGCTCCCTCTAATATAGCCTATCATGTTTTGTTTATAATAAAATCACATGGAGCACTCAATTCATATCATCTCGTTTCTCGACCTCATCTGGATATTCATTCCCGTATTTATCGTGATAGCGATATTTCTCCGCTGGTCAATGGGTATCAGATCGGTACTCCACGGCTTTATAAGAATGTTCCTTCAACTGGTGCTGATCGGTTATGCCCTGACATTCATCTTCAATACTGACCAGCCCCTCATTGTCATAGGCATACTCTGCATTATGCTGGGTGCTGCAGGGATGATTGCACTGAGACCGGTAAGGGGGAAAAGACGTTCACTTTATGTGAACGCCGTTTCTGCCATCTCGATCGGCGGCATCCTGACCCTCGTAATCGTGACACAGGCGGTTATTTCGCTTGATCCCTGGTATGAGCCGCGCTATGTTATTCCGCTTGCAGGGATGATTTTTGCCAATTCCATGAACGCGGTCAGTCTTGGAGCAGAGCGGTTTGAATTAGAGTATGAAAGACAGAAGGATTATGGCCTGGCGCGTGCTTCTGCATTCAAAACAGCTCTCATTCCCATAACCAATTCGCTCTTTGCCGTCGGTATTGTATCTCTGCCGGGTATGATGACCGGTCAAATACTGTCAGGCGTTTCTCCACTGGTTGCAGCGCGTTATCAGATCATGGTAATGTGCATGGTTTTTGGCTCAGCAGGCATTTCTTCTGCGCTCTATCTTTTCTTTCTCAAAAAGGAAATAGAACAATCAGACACTCTGTGACAGCCCGTCTGCAGTCCCCGGAGAAACAGCTTTTTTGTTCTAATATAACGTTGTTTATGGCAAATTCCAAAGCTCAAAATCCAAACAATGAATAGAAAAAAGCTTGCACTTCAAAAGTTGTTCCTGTGTGTTTTTTGTCCCTTCCGGCTAGTAGAGTCGGATTTTGGCATGTGAGTGTGGAAAGGTAGGCAATGGCCATACATAAGAAAGATTTTGATGAAAAAATGGAAGAAGTAAAAAAGAAGCTTAAAGAGAGTGTTATTGTCCCTGAAAAACTGAAACGCACGGACAAGCTCTGTTTTAAATGCTATCCCGGGATCAAGTGTTTCAATGCATGCTGCAGCGGAATCAGAATAAATCTCACCCCATATGATATTTTCCGGTTAAAAACCCGGCTTAAAATGTCCTACCATGATTTTCTCATGCAGTATACCGTGCCTCGTTCCATTGACGGGACACCGCTTCCGATTACCGTGATCAAGATGCGTGATGACGATATTAAATCCTGTCCATTTAATACCCCTGAGGGTTGTACGGTCTATTCGGACCGCCCGGTGACATGCCGTTACTATCCTATTGGTATGGCGATCATGAAACAGTATGAACACCCGACTGGCGAGGACTTCTTTATAAAGATAAAGGAGGACCACTGCCTGGGACATAATGAGCCCTCCGAATGGACGATTGACGAATGGCGGGCAGACCAGCAGGCTGACCTCTATGATGAAATGAACAAGGACTGGATGGAGGTGGTCTTAAAGGCAAAGTCTCTTGGTATTGTTGAATTCAGCCAGAAATCCCTTGATCTCTTTTTTATGGTCAGCTCCAACCTCGATCTGTTCAGGGATTTCGTCTTTAACAGTAATTTCCTGAATGCATATGAACTGGAGCCGGAACTGGTTGAGCGCGTAAAAGAGGATGAGCTTGCACTCCTGAAGTTTTCCCTTGAATGGCTTCGCTTTACCATGTTTGGTGAGGGTGACTTCAAGATCAAAGATGAAGCACAGCAAAAGGCCCGGGACAGAATGAAGGCTGCTATTCAGGAGAATATCAAAGCCAAAAAAGCCCGTGATGAAGAGTTATTGTCAAAGAAACCTGAGGATATCCTGAAAGAGGCTGACGAAGGGAAATAGCCAACTACTTCTCGTTCATTTCTTTTGCCAGAAAAGAAACGAACCAAAGAAACTGGCCCTAAGAGATTTTTAAACGGCCTCTCACTCGCTCGAAAGGGCAGTGATTAAACTCCCCTATGCCATGCGCCATAGGGTCAGACAGCAACCACTGCTTTTCCTTTAGAGCTTCGTTCGATACCTAAAATCTCTAAAGGGGAGATAAACAGAAGATGAGAAATTTGTTTCATTGAAACTTTCTTTTGCCTTGCGTCCATTTACCGTCCTGACATAATCCCTTTTTTGAACCCGAAGTTCTTCAATCCTCTTGATCTGTTTTCCTGTTTTAAAGCGGCCGGCCGTTTACCTGCCGCAGGCCGGGCAGAAATGCCCTTCCGGGCATTCTGTTCAAATGATGGCGCCTGTCTCTTATATGATTGCTGCTTTATTCTTGAGTTCCTGTTGACTGAGCTAAGCGATGACGGGCGAAGCCCGCGCGCCGTAGGTTGCTGGCTAGAAATCGACGGGGACCTTTTTCCTCTTTCAACGGCATTGTAAATTCTTCTTTCTTTTCCATCTGTTTCCCGGACGTTCTTCCGCATGGCTCTTTGGAATCCATTGCCGCTGGCAGATAATTCCTTCCGGGATAAAGGTTTCTGTTGAGAAATGGCGCCTGTGCGTTTGAAAGAATTACTGTTTCTCAAATCCTGTTTTCCGAAAAAACTGAATGGTTTCTCACGGACATTATTCCGGCTGTTTCCCACTGAATTTTCATTTATTATGGTGGTATCCGAACGCTTTCTATAGTTCCTAAATGGAGTCCTTCTCGTTGGTCCTTTTCTCTTTATAGTGTCCTGCGATGGGCTATATGGCTTTAGTCCCCGGTATTGTTTTTGCCCGGATCTCTTTTCTGTTGAACGATACTCTTTTTTTAACGGTGTTAATTTTCTTTTTGGCCGGTTGTAATAACGGCTGTCTTTCTGATCTCTTTTATAAAAATGTTTTCTGCTTTCCAGTCTTACCCCGGGTTTTCTGATTCTTTCAGGAGGACGCTTTGAGCTTTCGATTGATCGAATGAGCGGCATATAGGCCGTTCTCCCCGGTTTTATCTTCGGTCTTCCGATATGTATCTTTTCATGGAGAAACGGGTTTTTTCTCGGCCTGTAAGGTCTGTATTTGCCTCTTATAAATGTGTCATGATGAACAACCGTAAAAGAATTCTTTACATACGCGTTTCTATATCTGTGTCTCGGAAATCGTTTGTGTTTTGTGATATTGATATTGACGCTGTAGGGTCCGTAATGACCATAGCCATAGTAAATCTCTCTCGGAGCAAGGGGAATCCATGCAACATATGAAGGAGTATGGACCCAGCTGACATAACCGGGCCCCCAATAGACTTTTCCTCGTGCAGGGGGAACCCAATGCCATCCTATCGAGACAGCAAAGGCCCAGCGTCCATAGTGATAGGGAGCCCAGCCCCATGGTTCATACGATATCCAGACATAATCTCCGCCACGCCAGGTCCATCTGCCGAGGCGGTATGGTGACCATCCCGCAGAGAGACGAATCCGCGGCTTCCAAACGTAGCCATAATCTCGCGCATGCACCCAGGTTCCATATTCATCAAAATCATGCGCGTATACATGCAGTTCATCAGGAAGATACCGGGAGCTGTATCTCTTTTCTTGAAGCCAGTAATCCCGATCTCTGTTCCATTGTTCCCAATAGTCCGGCCGATCAAGGGGGCGTAGTTCCGCATATCCGTCCCTACTTACGTAGAGTGTTTTTCCCGCATGGATTGTTGATATATTAAAACTGCTGTCTGCGTGGAGCGTTCCCTTGATTACAGAGACATGCAACCGTTCAGATTCATCAACCCGTATCAAGAATCTTGCCTGTCTGTATGCGGTAAGAGCAGTAACCGGTGTTTCGATCGTCAGTGTGCTTCGATCCCTACCCCGGAAATTTATATATGCCTGTCCATCCTTCAGGTAAAAGAGGGATGTATCGTGTCCAGCCCTTTCTATTATGAGAGAAGTGGCTTCATCAAGCCGCACATACGAGCCATCGATCATCTGTATCTCGAGCCTGCCTGATCGAGGAACCCATAACTGGTCACCGTCCCTGAGCGGCATATTGATCGAAGCTGGAACCCATTCGGACAGGTCATACGGCTGCATCTGCACGTCTCCCTCTACAAGACTCGTTCGCATGGTGCCGAGGTCTGAGCCATACGAAAACGACGGCAGAAATAAAAGGATACATAAGATTGATATAAGAAATGCTCTGTTCATGCGAAACCTCCTCATTTTTGCATTGATTAATTTCCGAAATAATAATTTCATTGTTTTTCCCTTACTTAAATCCTAGCAGGAAAATATGAATGAGGCGAGAATTTAATATGAAGGATTGTGAAGATGATAAGGGGCTGGAAATAAATAAGTAGCAGTTTTAGCATTGACAATAAATGAGCAGTCCCATATCAAAATGTGATTTATATAGTAACTATATTAATAATTAATGAGTTGACAATTTAAGCATATTCTGACATTCTCTAACGTATAAGGACTTAGGGGGGCACAGATTCCTGTCATTAGTATGAAGAAGACCATTTCCGATCCATTCATAAAGCCTTTTTCTCATAGCTGACATTCTAAAAGCAGGACGGGAATTATTTTTTTTGGGTGCACACTGCGCATGGATTGAGCTTCTTTCCCAGAACGGGGAATAAGTTATGTGCATTTTCTCTGTGTGAGATTTTCTATGGCTTTCACATAAGCAAGAAAGGGGAAATTAATGCATAAAAATAGATTTGATGGATGGAACAGGAGAGAGTTTCTGGGAGCAGCAGCACTCGGCGGAGCAGCCGCAATGCTGGGTTGGCGTCCCGGTCTGGGGCTTGCCACGGAGCCGCCGCCGGAAACGACACGACTGAGACTGCGCCAATGGCTGCCTGCCTGCTGGGCACCCATTCATGTGGCTGAACCGCTGCTTCGCGAAGAGGGTTTCACTAATGTGCAGTATGTGTCGGCACCCGGACCAAAAACGGCGAAAATGTATCAAGATGGTGCAATTGACATGAGCCCGACATTTTCAGCGCTGGACATGTACAATATTGAAAAACATAATCCTCCACTTACTTTTCTCTCAGGGTTGCACGTGGGATGCTATGCCCTCGTCGGAAGCGATCGTGTCAACTCGGTCCGCGACCTTAAGGGAAAGACCGTCTGGACGGGGTCGGTCGAGAATAATGGGCCGCATATCTTTTTCTCCGCTATCGTTGCCTACGTGGGTCTTGACCCGAGCAAGGATGTCAATTATGCCTGGGTAAAGAAAGATGAAGCAATGCAACTGTTCTATGAGGGCAAAATCGATGCCTACATGTCATTCCCACCCGGACCGCAGGAGCTCATGGACAAGGGCATCGGCCGTCTCCTGGTCGACACCAATGTTGACAAGCCGTGGTCCCAGTACTTCTGCTGCATGGTTGTCGGGCATAGTGATTTTATCAAGAAGAACCCCATTGCCACACGACGGGCCCTTCGCGCTATCCTCAGGGCGAACGATATAGTCGCGCGTGACCCTGAGCTGGCGCTGCGCACGCTCATGGAGAAAAAGATCTGGAAAAAATCCGAAACGAAATATATTCTCCAGGCTATCAAAGAAATTCCCTACGGGAAATGGAGGGACTACGACCCTGAGGAGACGATCAGGTTCTACGCCCTGCGCATGCGAGAAGTAGGGCTCATAAAGTCACCGCCCGAGGAGTTCACCAAGCAACACTGTGACTGGAGCTTCCTCATGAGCATGAAGAGGGAACTGGCGCTGAAGTGGTAGGGGACCCTGTTAACAGGACAGGTATAACAGTGTTAGAGGCACTTATATGAAGGATTGGTTGCCCTGGCTTGTTGCGAAGACGCCGGTCTCTGTTCATACCAAACTGCTGGGATCGTTCTTTGCGATCGCTGCGCTGCTTATCATATTCGGTTTCGTTGTCTTTCAGGTTCTCAGCGGGGTCAACCAGCGGTCTGAGGACCTGATAAAACTCCAGCGGAAGACCGCTGCCTTTCGCCAGCTCCAGCATGACACAACCGCCCAGCTCTATAGCGTTACAACGGCCCTCCTGTCCCCGGATGACCGGGCACTTGCAAGCTCCCTGCGGCAGCTGCACCAGTTCAGATATAACCTTGAAAGGGTGCAGTTCGTTACAAAAGATGAGGTGGAGCTGTTCAATAAGATCAACGAAGAGCACGAGGAATTGATAAGGGTCATAACAAAGGTCGTGGAGCTGACTCAGGGTGACGAGTTGGCACAAGCAATAGAACTCAGACAAGAACATATGCTCCCTCTGGCAGACCGGCTCGAGCGCCTTACGAACGAGATGGTGAACAGGGCCGAGGCTAATATGGTGACAAAGATAGATGAGAACAATACAGCATATCGAACATCCAGGTGGGTGGTCATCGGGTTTGCAGCAGGGAGTATCGGACTTGCCCTTATCCTCGGTTATACAGTATCGTCATCCCTGATGAGGCCGGTCAAAAGCATGGATGAATGCCTCAGAAATATCGCCTCAGGAGATTTCTCACAGTGCGTTGAGGTTCCGAACAGGGACGAACTCGGCACCCTTACAGACAATCTGAACCGAATGAACAATGAACTGAAAACCCTGTACCAGCAGCTTGAATCTGCCAGCCGC
>JBFGJU010000053.1:0-10158 GCA_041577035.1 Thermodesulfovibrionales bacterium
CACGATTAGCATGGCAGTTGCCACACATATGTGGGATTTGCTCCCGATAATCAAAGGTCCTCGGATCCTCAATATCATGAGCTCTGTGGCAGTTGGCACAAACAGGCACATCCTGATTATGTTCCTGAAACAGGGCCGTCCCGTGTATACTTACCGAATAGGTGTTGTATATTTCTGTATGGCATGTCTTGCATCTTCTCGCACTCGTTGTCCTGTCTCTATGCGTTTGACTGATCGAATGTGATCCATGACAGTCAACACAAACCGGTGCTTTCAGATTGCCCTGACTCAACATGGCATAATGGATACTTTCGAGTGTTTTTGTGTATTTATCAAAATGGCACCGCCGGCAGCTCTCTGATGAGGTAAGCGTAAAATCTCTCCTGCTTCTGAATGTTCTCACGGGGTGTTCTTCTGGTGAAAAACCGAAGTGGCAGTCTGAACAGTACAATTTATTATGGACAGATAACCGGAGCCTTTCGGATTCGATACGTACAGACATTGCGTCACCATCCGCAAAGCCCATGGTCAACTCATTCGAATGGCATCCGAGACAATACTCGGAGGACTTCGACGCCACTTTCGAAACAGGCGTAATAGCATGGGCTCCGTGACAATCAACGCATACCTTGCCGCCTTCCCTGGCCATCTTTGTCATTCTTGTGTGTAGTTCCGACCTGAACGTGCTATGGCAGTTTCCGCAGAGCAGTGCTCCTGAAATCGCATATTCCCTTTTAGTGTTCAGTTTTCTGCTTGGATGATTTTGGGCTGAAAACCCGGTATGGCATCCTGAGCAGTCAAATGTTCTGTGAACCGAGTTTTTAAATTGACTTTCATCCACATACAAAGGGAGTGTTTCACCATACTTCAACGATATTTCGAATCCCTTAATACCGTGACAACCGAGACAGATCTGAATCTCACCGGAGGGATTGGTCGGGGCAGCAAAAGAGAATGTTGGTACGAAAAAAACATTCACGACAATCAGATACACGAATAGACGGCTGGCCCTTTGTAGCATCCGCATCTCCTCTCTGGCGCGCACGTGTAAACGATACATTACCCTCATAAGGATAACAAGTCAGATTATTATATACAATAGGTATAAATTCTTATAATCAGGAAAATAATTTCCTAGACATTTTTCCCCTATGCATTACAACTGTCTGTTTTATAACATACTTTCAGCAATTTTCAGCAGCTCATTCGCAGGTAAATGCGAGAGCAGTATAATGCTGAACTGTTTATTACTCCACGACAGCTTGTTACATATTTCTCTTCTGCGGCACACCGCCGTCTCCAGAATGCCTTGCCTGTCTTTTATAAAAACAGAGCTCTGTTTCTTCTTATAGAGAATATCAGTATCAAACGGAGGCTCAAAATCCGCCCGTACATCCGTCTGATAAATCGAGAGCACCGGATTCCTGGTACCTGTTTGCATAAAGTGCATAATCACTAAAACAAATGGCTTTTTCTGGCCAAATATTTGAGCAGGAGGCCATGAAATCTCTTCAGGGAAATACGTCGGTATAAATACCTCCCGCAATTGAAGGCGGGCCTGCACCTCTTCTATGGTTCTGTATTTTCTTAAGTCCTCTTTCTGGATTGCAAGAGGCACCCAGTTCAGGAGCTTCAGAACACCGAGAATGATGAGCACGGAAAATATAAATGAAAATATTCTATACCATGTTCTCTTTTTCAATTGAGCCATCTGTCAAACCACAAAATAATTTATTATTACTATTACACCTACCGTTACCAAAAAGGCACCCCATGTAAAAGAGCTGTCGTGAGCCATTTCACTGTTCTGCTCAAGCCGTGTTATTCGTTCCATAAGCAACAGGTTATGGCTGTGTTGCCATATTTCATCTTTCATGGCTCTGATTCTTCCGCCGGGAGCCTGTCTGCTTTCACCGGGCAAAGCATAGAACACTTTTAATGCCGAGGCGAGCACCAGCGGTTTTTTTGTCAGTGATATCGTTATATGATCACAGATGTGTTCATCATCCTGCACTATTTTTCTGAAGACAATAAGCGCAATCGGATTGAAAAACATGAGAATTCGTATTATGAAAATCATCCAGGTTGTTGCGTTGCTCCTCCTGACGATATGGGCAAACTCATGCGCCAGGGCGCTTCGGCATTGTTCTTTATCCAGCTTATTCAGAAGACCTGATGAAATAATGATCGAATGGTTTCTTGACCCTGTGGTCACAATAACCGGTTCCTGATCCTTAATAATTGACACCGGTGGTTTTTCGATGCCAAGCGCTTCGCTCAGTTCTGTGACCATGGCATCTATAGCCGGATCTGCCGGAAGCCGCTGTCGACCCGAAGCTATGGTATCCTGTCTGCCATAATCCCTTACTATCGGGATAATCTCCTGCACAAAAAAGACAGCAGCCGTGCTCCCCAGTATAAGCAGAAAAAGTAGTCTGAGAGGAACCACATCCCACAGCTCCAGCCCGAGCCACCGATTCATACTGAAAAGGGCCGTCTGTTCGCGGAACTGCAGGGATCCCCTGTGCTGGTTAATGAGACTATACAGCGGGAACATACTGATCGGAAGTATAAGTGTCATAAGCCGATATCTGAAAAGGGCAAAAGGATTTCTAATATCCCATATCCGGATTGCACGCTCAATGATCAGGATGGTAATGAACGAATGAATAATATTCTGGACAAGATACGATCCTATTGGTGAGTTTAATAACCACACGATTTTGCCTTACCTATTCTATACTGGAACAAGTAATGAGATTCAAGGAATTATTTTATAATGGCTATTCAACAAGATAGGAAAACCGCTTCTTGAATTCTTTTGTGCTCAATTTCGCGTGCTGTGCAAGCCTGGATACTGATCCGCCTTTAAAATCCTTTTTTTCAAGACGGATCATATAATTTCTGCCGACCTCGTAATTTTCAGAATTGATATCAACAAGCCTCACTTTAATATTTCCTGTGAAGCGGTCTGTCATTTCGACAAATGATATCGGTCTCAACTTGCCTTCGTCAAATACAATCATGGCTCCAGATCCTCCATTTAACAGGAACCTGACCGCTCCGTAGCCGAGATTTCTCGTGTATTCTATGTCGTACGGGATCGGATCTGCCGCTCTCAGCTCATACCCGACGGTCTTGTGCACAATAGTCATCGGGATCCCGCGCGACTCGAGACTCTCCCGCACCTCGTCTCTGAGTATCCCTCCAAACTGAAGCTCGGAAAATCTGATCCGGCCGAGTTCATCCCTCCTCATGTTTCCGAAGAGCGCACTATCGCTCGCATTTAGTCTGCCCGAAATACCCTCGGCAAGCACAACCACACCATGATTTTTTCCCATTGAAAGCCTTTTTATGATCGCGCCTTCAAGGATATCAGCGACTCTTTTCATGCCAAGCTTTTTATCTTCGAATTCTTCGGGAATTAAGGTAACCGTAGCACCAGCTGCCTTGCCGATACCAAGTGCCAGGTGGCCGGTAGAACGCCCCATGGTAGTTATAAAGTACCACCTGCCCGTTGTCTTTGCGTCTTCCATAATATTCTTTACAATTTCAACTCCCCAGTCGCGAGCTGTCTGATATCCGAAACAGGACTGCCCTGCCGGCAGATAGAGATCATTATCAATCGTTTTGGGAACATGAACAACCGCAATTTTCCCCCGCGCCCCCTGTTCAATCCACCGGGCCATAAACGCAGTGCCGTCACCGCCGATAGTTATGAGATGCCGTATTTTCAAAGCACGCAACGTTCGGAGGAGTGTCTTAAACTTTGTCTGGGCATCGTCAACAGAATCCCTCGACGTTCCCAGTATTGAACCGCCAGAGGTATGAATTCTTGAAACATCCTTAATGCTCAGCGGCAGACCGCAACTGAGGTCACCGGAAAAGAGGCTCTTGAATCCTCCACTGATCCCTATGACGTCCCGTCCCTCGGTAATTGCTTCGATTGTTGCAGAGCTTATGACACCATTAATTCCCGGAGCCGGTCCACCGCCAACAACAATACCTATGATCCCTTTTTTCATGTACGTTTGCTCCGTTCTTTCTGAACAGCCGTTCAGAACAGATTTATCGTGTCCCGAGTATGTCTCCGGGTACAACCTTTCGTACGGAAACAGGTTGTATCGTCTTCTTCACGATTTCTGTCGTATTGACTACCCGTAATTTCTCAAATAAAAGGGCAAATTTCTCTTCGAGTTCAGTCATAATAGACTCTCGTATCGTCTTGTCAAGATCCCACCATGATTTCTTTAGCGGGCCAAAGCCTTTTTTTCTCGTTTTATACATAAATTGTTCCTCTGTCTGGCCCTCTTTCTGCTCTCCGGCAAATTCCTGTTTTATAAAATCGTATATCTCGTTTCTGAAGCTTTCCGGCAAATGGGTGCTGTCATAAATAATGTTCTGGAATCCCGTGGCAAGGTGAACCTCTGATGTGCCGGTCTCGGGAAACATATTGAACGCGTCATCAGGCAGTGTTGATGCTCCGTGTTGTACAGCACCTGAAAGGCCAAACTCTTTCCGTGCAATATCCGATAACTGCCGCAATGTTTCAAAGTCTATGCTCACCTGGGCCAGTGTCCCGTCAGGCAGGACTACTCCGCCGTGAGATGTTCCGGACTGAACACTCAGCTTGCTCAGTCCTTTTCCTGACGTAAAGGTGCTGTTGAAGCCGGCAAGGTAGGCCTTGAGTTCTTCCGGAGTACTGTTCTTTTTGCCGATTTCGCCAATTTCGCCACCGACCGATACGTCGACGCCCTGAGGCTGTATGGATCTGATAAGGGCTGTCAGTTCTGCAGTTTTTTCGAAGTTCGGTCTCTGCTGCTCGGTAAGATCAGGCTTTTCAAGATCAACCAGCGTTGAGGCATCGATATCAATATTGTAAAACTCCGCTTCAATTGCCTCGGTAATCAGCCCTTTTATGTATCCGGTTTCTGCTGACGGATCGCTCAGAAAATGCTTCCGGACCAGCTGAAAATGATCACCCTGAATAAATACCGGCCCGGTGAATCCTTCCCGGACAGCGGCTGCCAGCACAACCGCGGCATATTCAAGCGGTCTCTGCTGCGTATATCCAATTTCAGAACGGGCAATCTCAAAAATAAATGCGCCCACGCTGAGTTCCTTTGCTTTTCTAAAGACCGTCCGGGCGGAATCATAGGTAAGGCCCCTGATATTGATAGCCGGGACCGTAAATCCCGGATAGTTCCTTCCCATTTCTTCGTACAATCCCTGTATTGAAGCAGGCACGGCTCCGTAGGCCTTTGCTATCTCCTTGATGAGCAGGAACAGGCCCTTCTTTCTCTCGCCCTCTGAAAAAACAGCTTCATATATGATTTCGTCCATAAGCTGAGAAAGTCTGCCGCGATCCTTGATCTCAATGGTCTCTTTCCCTAATGTTACCGCACTGCTGAGTTCCCTGATACTCATTCCATCCTCCTTTTTTTTGAATTCAGGTATTCATATTTCATAACGCTCTGCATACATATATTTTTCGGGGCTTATTCACACAATAGCAACAGTAATAACAATGAAGCTTCAAACCCTGAATCAAGAATATTATACGCTTTTTCTCCGGCCATTACGAACTGCATCATCATGAAAAATATCCTCCGATCAGCACGATATGAGCGGATACTATTTCTTTTTTTCCTCCTGATTATCCTGCTTGCCGGGAGGGATGCCCTTCTTTACGGTAATATCCTCTGCAAAATCGGGGCAGCGCATGTCCTTGCCGGACACTGAGAATTTCTTCTGGCAGTTTTCTCTCCAGGCGCACAGAATGCAGATTTCCTGTTTGGAACTCATCTCACCTCCTGAAATGCCACTGTAAGACCTTTTGTATATTCCCGATAATACCGCCTTTTGCGTTTATTATAAATATTCTGTCCTGCATCTGGAAGAGTTCTTTTTCCATCCGCACAATATCTGGCGGTTCAGAAAACCTGTTTTTGAGTTCCTGATCAAACAGTGGAACAATCTTGTCTTTCATCCTGAGTTCGGTATCCATAAAAAAGATGGCCAGATCAGGAGACAAATCAGTAACCCGTTGAAAAAACGCAGTTATCTCTCTGTCATACACCTGCTTCGGCGGGGATGATTTTACCTCCATGTACAGAATGGATCCGTTATACTTTGCAAGCACATCATAGTCGCCGCCGACTGCAGGCCTTTTGAACTTTACCCCCCACAGCGTGTCAAATCCGAATTCCCTCCTCAAGATCTCGGAAACATACCATTCAAGAGTTTCTCCAAAACTTTTCACCGGTTTATGCAGGAGCGAAAAACCACGATCTTTTGTTCCTACGAGACCGGCTCTGAACAGGTAGGCAATGTATTCTTCTGTCACTGTCGCAGTCGAATATCGCGTGACCGCTTCAGGCATAAAAAAATCCTGATGTTGTATGACGTCTCTGAGAAAAAGTCTGAATGAATATTTATGGAGCATACGGTAGTAATCTTCAATAAGCTCTTCCCGGGGAAGCAGGAGATCTTCCGCCGGTTTTTTTCGGTAAATCTGAAACCCCCGCCTCCTGAGGATAATGTCAATATGCGGCGTCAGTTCGTTCAGGGTCTCCCTGAGACGTTTGACCTCTTTTCTCAGATACGCGAGTTCATCACATTCAGTACTATCTGTCATTTTTCTGTCGGTTCAGGGCACTGCAGATCTTTTCCGTTATAGCGGTCATCCGGAAATTACGTGCCAGAAATGGTTACAGCAACTTTTCTGGTCCGGGGTCCGTCAAATTCACAGAAAAAGACAGCCTGCCAGGTTCCAAGCGAAAGTTTTCCCTGTTCAATAAAGATGTTTTCAGAAACGCCAACGAGGGTCGATTTAATATGAGCTGCGGAATTGCCCTCAGCGTGATGATAATCGCCATCAAACGGAACCAGTGTATTAAGGTAGACCCGCATATCACGCATCACACTCGGATCAGCACCTTCATTGATCGTAAGAGCGGCTGTGGTATGAGCAACAAAGAGATGGCATACCCCATTTGTAATACCCGAATCTCTCACGACATCCTGTACTGTTTCCGTAATATCAATGCATGCGGTTCTTTCTTTGCTTTTGACCGTAATATAGGTAACCATGGCTCCTCCTGTAGCTGTTAAAAATCGAATATATGGGTATAAAAATCCGCTTTGACTGTAAACGCTATTTCCAGTATCACCATATTTATCGGGAGATCAAAGGCCTTCATTTTTATTATATCTTTTTCTGTTGTAACAATTGCATCAGCCCCTGTCCTCCCTGCTTCATCGGCGATCTTTCTGACGTCATCTGAACGATATCTGAAATGGTCCCGGTAGTGCCTGAATCCGGTCAGTACAGCACCTGTTGACTCGATGGTCTTCCTGAATGACGCCGGGTTTGCGAGCCCGCAGAATCCAAATACCTTTTTGCCGCTCAGCGCAGCAGCAGGAATTTTTTCTCCTGCCACGGTCGTACACCCGACCAGCGCGTGACGGGCAGAATAGATCGGTGCCTGATCATTATGGATCTTTATTTCGTCTGTGAGATCACGATGCAGATCACCCGTGTTCCGGCCTGATCCCGCAGGTTCTGTTATCACGATAACATCAGCACGGGAAAGGGCAGCGACCGGCTCCCTGAGTCTGCCGAAAGGAATCAGTTTTCTGTTACTGAAAGGATTCTCTGAATCAATGAGGATAATGTCTTTGTCCCGATAGAGTATCCAGTGCTGGAACCCGTCGTCAAGGATAAAGACTACCTCGGAATCCGTAATGGAGGATGCAGCATGCTTTTTCCGCTGACGTTTGATTGCTTTTATGGCAAACATTCCCGCGTTATATCTGTTTTTACCTTTTACGACGGGAATACCACGTAATTTTTCTCCCATTAATGCCGGCTCATCACCGGCTCTCGAAACGTCAAGAAGGAGCCCTTCTCCCTTTGTGACAAAACAGGGGCCTTGTTCACTGCCTTTGTATCCCCTGGTAAGGATTACGGGCAAAAATCCCCTGCTCTGAGCCTCTTCTGCAATGGCAATGGTCGCCGGTGTCTTGCCAGTTCCCCCCAGTGTCAGATTGCCTACGCTCACGACCCGATACGGCAGCCTTTTCTGATGCTTGATGCCATAATACCTTCTGACAGATAATCCGAGATAATACAAGCGTTCAGCAATGCTCATGTTCACGTCCGGAGATGTGTTTCGATTATTTTCATTGCCCTGTCCACGGCACCGGAATGCTTCAGGTAAACATCCCGTGCTGTCTTTCCGGCTGCTGCCGCCTTCTCAGGGAACGCGAGCAGTTCATGCACCATGCGGGAAAGAGTATGAGCCTCAACCTTGAATGCCGCTCCGGTTTGGTAGAATTCTTCGATAAACGGAAAATTTTCCATATGCGGACCGCAGATTATCGGCTTTCCCCAGTATGCAGGCTCCAAAGGGTTCTGGCCGCCAAAACCATTGAAACTCTTTCCAATAATTGCGACATCGGCAGCACCATAAACCCCGGCGAGTTCACCGACCGTATCGAGGAGTATAATTCCGGAAGTATCCATCTCCGGTGCCAGACGCCGTATGTCCAGATCGGATCGTTTTACAAAGGGAATCTGTTTATTCGCGAGCAATGCTGCGACCTCTTTAAAGCGTTCGGGGTGTCTCGGTGCCATGATAATTTTAAGGTCGGGAAATTTTTCAATCGTGTTACGGTAAACAGAGAGAACCAGTTCCTCTTCGCCGCGGTGCGTACTGCCTGCTACAACGAGCGGTCCTCCCAGCCTTTCCGCCCACAAGGGGATCGTCCCGGCGATGTCGACATCAAATTTGAAATTGCCATTCACTGATACGGTATCGTTATCCGCGCCGATCAGCACAAGCCGCTCGGCATCAATACCCGCCTGCATGGCAAAGCTCGTCACATAGGAAAAAACTTTTTTCATAAAAAACGATATCAGGCGATACCCCTTTGCCGAGCTCTCGGAAATCCTTCCGTTCAGTAACAGAACAGGAATCTCTCTCTCTCCCATTGCCCTGAAGATATTCGGCCAGAGTTCAGTCTCGATTACGATGAATATTCGTGGGCTTACCCTCTTTAAACATCTGTTCAGAATGAATGGGATATCAAAAGGCAGGTATACGACCTCTGTTCCTTCAGGTGCTTTTTCTTTTGCAACGTTCTGGCCTGTATCGGTGATGGTTGAGAATAGAATGGGGATGTCCCCGTATTCATCACGCAATTTTTTGAGAAGAGGAATCGATGCGTTCACTTCTCCGACTGAGACCGCATGTACCCATATGGAAGATCCGACAGACGGAAGATATCCCAGCTTTTCATGCAGCCATTTCTTCCTCAGCGCCTGTGGTCTCCTTACATACTGCGGTATGAAAAGAACACAGATCGCGATGGTATAAAGGATACTGTAAATAAGAAACATATCAGAATTTACCGCTTCATTGACCAGCCGGCCATTTCAGCCACTATTTGAGCCGTCCTTCTGGATGCATGCATGCCGGAAAACTGATTCTGCAGAGCATCATATGCCTGCAGGATACTTTCCCTGTAGTGCTTCTGTTCAATTATCTTTCTGAGTTCGTTCATAATATGATCCGTGGTGACATCGTTCTGTATGAGCTCTCTGATGACCGTCCTGCCGGATAAAATGTTTACCAGCGAAATATGGCGCACCCTAACCATCATCTTGCCGATCCAGTACGTAAGGGGAAACAGCTTGTAAATTACCACGATCGGCACCCCCAGAAAGGCCGCCTGAAGAGCAGCAGTCCCTGAAGCAATCACTGCCGCATCTGAAACAGAGAGCACGCCAAGAGCCTTTCCCTTATTAATGATAACCCCTTCCTGCTCGAGATCCGCAATGACGGCGGCATATGCTTTCAGGTTCGTATTGTGCGCAAACGGAACGCAGAACCGGTAGTTCTTATGGGTCTTCCTGAACTCACGAATGACCTCGACAATGACGGGCAGCAGTTTCTTGATTTCATTCGGCCGACTGCCCGGCAACAGCGACAGGAGCTGTTCATCTTCATTGATTCCCAAATCCTTCCTGCACATCCCTTTGTCTTTCCGCATGTTCTCGATTTCGTCAAATACCGGATGGCCGACAAATTCAGCATTGAGGTGCACATGCCTGTACAGATCTGCTTCAAAGGGGAGTATGACCGCCATTCTGTC
>JBFGJU010000054.1:0-10098 GCA_041577035.1 Thermodesulfovibrionales bacterium
ATGACACCAGGAAGTATATCAACTTTTGAGCGCCAGTCATTATCTTTCCCAAGGAACAGATGATATTGTTCATCATGAATTAAAGTACCATCTCTGTCTATGCAGATAATTGTCTTTGGCATGGATGTGACTGTCTTAATCCTCTATCATACCTAACAAGTGATAAGATAGTTTTTCTTTTTATATCAGAATTACTGTTTGAAGTCTACACAATAGAGTACTGCTTTTCAAGTGCGTGATATAGGAAGACCGTGTAATTGATATAAATTTGTTTTTATGAGAACTGAGAATCAATACTTCTACACGTAGTACGCAGTCTCACAATCTAAAATAACTGGACACCCGCTTGCCTGGCTGGGATAGAAGCAAAATGGAAATCTACGCTGAATAAAGTGGTTTATATATTATTCAGTATATAAAAAATTTCTTAATGGTTTAATAAATTAAAATTATTGGACAGTTCAGGCAAACAGTGCGTCTAATATAGATGAAGAATTTTGATTGATTTTTATTGACGCGGCAAACAATCAGTAGAGGGGGCTGAATAGTGCCGTATGCGTATTTTATTATTCTTCTAATAAGGAATACCTCTGCCTGGTTCGTTCAGAGACCCCTCCAGAAAGCAGCAATCAGTATTACATGAAATGGCTCAGTTTGCTATGCAATCATCAATAAACTATTACGAAATGTTTCAAAGTTCCCCGGTTTCCATCTGGCAGGAGGATTTCACTGAAGTTAAACAGTATTTTGACAGACTTCACAAAAAGGGCATTCAGGACCTGAAAACGTATCTGCATGAATATCCGGAAAAGGTTCTTGACCTTGCAAAGATGGTCAAGATTGTTGATGTAAACAAAGCAACACTTGACCTTTTTCAGGCTCAAAGCAAGCAGGAACTCTATGAGGGACTTGCCCCTATTTTTAACAAGAAATCATACGACGTCTTCAGGGATGAGCTTGTCGCCCTTTCCAAAGGTAAAACTCGATTCAGCAGCGAAGCGGTTAATAGAACCCTGAAGGGAGAAGAACGGCATCTCCTCCTGAACCTGTTTGTCGCGCAGGGTTTTGAGAAATCTTTATCATGCGTATTTGTTCATATCATCGATATTTCGCCGCTGAAGAGACGAGAGGAAAAATTAAGGAATTCTGAGCAGAAATATCGGGCTCTGATTGAGTCGGCTCACGATGCTATTGTCCTGGCTGATGCAGACACAGGAATTATTTTTGAAGCAAACAAGCGATCGGAACAGATAATTGGCATTCCGCAACATCATATTATTGGCATGCACCTGGCGCAGTTGCATGAGACCGAAGATCCAAATCTTCACAAAAAGATTTTTCAAAACCATAGAAGTGGCCGAATACACATATCGGAAAACTTGCTTGTATCTCAAAGGAACACTGACAAAGTCCCGGTATCGGTCCATGCACGTGTTATCTCAATAAAGGAGAAAAAATATATAGCTGCCACCTTCCGGGAAAGAAAGCCAGAGCACCTGTCGGTCACCTGCGGGCTCATCCCTGATCACTGCGTCCTCAATGATGTTCCGCCACCCACTGCTGTTAAAAAACTGAGTAACCGCGAACAGGAGATCATGAAATTAATTGCTTCAGGATTAGGCAATAAACAGATATCCGCGCGACTCAACATCAGTATCAAAACGGTTGAGACCCACCGGGCGCGGATTATGGAAAAACTCGGCGCCCATAAAACAGCAGATCTCGTGCGATTTTCGATCTGTTCAGGCCTGCTTAAATCAAATCCGCCCGAAATTTAGAACACGTCGATCCCATCATTCTTGACAACTGCTGTACAGACGATTTTTCCTCTTTGGATACAGTGTTCACCTGTAAATATACAATAAAGTATTGACAGAATATACAGTGATTCGTCTCTTTACACTTCTTATTACATTTATTAAGCTTGTATACAGAGGGGAAATGCGGGATACCACAGTAACACTGTATTCTTCGTGTGTTTATATCTGTCTGTAATTCTCCGTCTTTAACCCTCACAGAGGAGGAGTGAAATGACTAACAGGATAATCTGGATGGTAATTTCAGCGGGATTAACCCTTTTTCTCATGAGAGCAATGAGCGCTGATGTGTCATATGCGGCTTTCGATGTGGTAACTCTGACCATTATTTCCGGACTTTTTCTTGTTCTCTATGTCCGTTTGTCACAGCAGCCACTCAGAATAGGTGAGCTCGCAGCAAAAAGAGGATTGCTGACCCATAAAGAATCACAGCGAATACTAGAGTGTCAGGTAAACTGCGCTGACAAATTTGGGGAAATAGCAGTAAGAGAGAACTATATCACTGAAACACAGCTGGAGAGACTACTCACTGAAGCGGGCGCATCATGACCACATAGCTCCTGTCAGGAAGCGTTTATGCACTTGTGATTCAGCTGTTCGCGAGCAGGAAGTTCCCGGGCTGTGTATTCGGTTCACCTAAAAAAGGGAAAGAATTACGCCCCTACTCTGGTCAGAGCCATTCCAAAATATTTATTTATTGGATTCTCCCGATGAAGAAAGGGGATGAATGGTCTTCTCCGCGCGCCCAGTTTATCAAGTTCCTGTATGAGTTCTCTATTTTCAGGATCATTCTGTAGTCCCACCTGAAAGCTCTCTATCGCCTCAAACCTGCTTTTTTGCAGATATGCCTTGCCGAGATAAAGGTACAGCATGGGATAAAAATACTCCCTGCCAAAAGGGACCACTCTGTTCAGCTGTGATATGGCTTCTTTGCATATATGGATTCCTTTATCAACATTCTGTTTTATATCAGCCACGAGATATCCATAATATGACATAAGAAAAGGGTCTTTGGGATATACCTCCAGCCCTTTTTCAATGGTTTCAAATGCAATGACCTTGTTTCCGCTTTTCATAAAGCTTTGTGCAACATAATAAAAGTCCGTTCGCGGTCTCTGCTCTTCCCGTCTGCTCTCCATAAATGAGTGAATTGTCGCTCTGTGCTGTTGTTCCATCAGGTCACTCAGTTCGTTCCCGGAGCTTCTGACATTTTTCAGGTGAGAGTAGTCGCTTTTTCTCGAAAAGTCGATTTGACCGTCCGAGTACACGAATGAGACGACTCTGCAGGCCTTCTGTCCCAGATTTTCGGTTAAGACCGTATACGACCTCTTATGAATCGTAATAACACTCGAAAATTCATCCGGTGTTTTTACAACGATCTTTATTTCGGATTCAGTGGACATATCACTATTTTAATCGAAATTTTCACGATGTCAATAATGACGCGAAAAAAAATTGAGACATAACATGCTGTTATAAAATGATTTTCCGCCAGTATCGTTGTAACGCTGTCCCAGGTAAGACTCAAAGTTATGAGTATATCTATGAAAATAAAGGAAATCGCGGTATAGTTAAAGATATTATAATCCCTTTGTTAAAGTCTTTTTTTAGGGGGTGCAGGGTGAAAATATTGCTTGTTTATCCGCAATATCCAGAGACCTTCTGGAGTTTCAAGCATGCGCTGAAATTCATCTTCAAGAAAGCGAGTGGCCCGCCGCTTGGTTTATTAACCGTTGCTGCACTGCTTCCGAAAAGCTGGACACAGAAGCTCGTGGACATGAACGTCTGCTCTCTGCGAGATGATGACCTTCAGTGGGCTGATCTTGTTTTTATCAGTGCCATGACCATTCAAAAGAAATCAGCCAGAGACGTGATTGCCCGCTGCAAGAGGCTTGGCGCTACCGTGGTTTTGGGTGGTCCACTCTTTACCGCCTCCCCTGAAGAATTTATGGACGCGGATCATCTCGTACTCAATGAGGCCGAAGTTACCCTGCCGGCCTTTCTAAAAGATCTTCAGAATGGATCAGCAGGGCACATATACTCGTCTGATCAATGGGCTGATATAACAAAGACGCCGCTACCACTTTGGGATCTTGTCAATCTTAGAAAATACGCTTCGGTCAACATTCAGTATTCGAGAGGATGCCCGTTTCATTGTGAGTTCTGCGATATAACCCTGCTCTGCGGCCGTGTCCCGAGAACAAAGGACAGGGAACAGCTCATTACTGAACTCGAAAACCTGTACCAGCACGGCTGGCGCGGCGGTGTTTTTTTCGTTGACGATAATTTCATCGGTAACAAGCGAAAGCTTAAGAAAGAAATTCTTCCTGCCATTATTGAATGGATGGAAAAGAGAGACTACCCGTTTGACTTTATAACACAGACGTCAATAGAACTGTCTGATCATGAGGACCTCATGCAGTTAATGGCCTCAGCAGGGTTCGATGTCGTATTTGTTGGCATTGAAACACCAGATGAAAACAGTCTTGCCGAATGCAATAAATTCCAGAATAAGAACCGGGATTTACTGGCGAGTGTCAGAAAAATTCAACAGTTCGGTCTCCAGGTGCAGGGAGGATTCATCGTTGGTTTCGACAGCGATCCGCTCACGATCTTTGAAACGCAAATCAGATTTATTCAGAACAGCGGCATCGTTACCGCAATGGTTGGCCTCCTGAACGCCCCTCCGAGAACCCGGCTCTATCAGCGGCTCAAGAAAGAGAACCGGCTGCTCAAGGCTGCTACCGGCAATAATACAGATTTCTCCATAAACTTTATTCCGAAAATGAATTATGATGCCCTGATAAACGGATATAAGTCGATTCTCAAGACCGTGTATTCTCCGAAACATTATTATGAACGGATAATGACATTCCTGAGAGAATACGTTCCACAGCAGAAAAAGAGATTCCGGTTTGAATTCCGCACTGTCTGCACATTAGGCCGGTCAATTATCATGTTGGGGATAATCGGGAAAGAACGTTTTCATTACTGGAAGCTGTTCTTCTGGACCTTGTTCAGTCGGCCACGTCTTTTCCCCCTTGCTATAACACTTTCTATTTATGGTTTTCATTTCCGCAAGATCTTTCAAAAATACCTGTAAAATAATGCTCTGAGAAAGTCGGGTATACATGCTGATAGGGATACTTTCTGATACTCATGACAACATGGACCTATTAAGAAAAGCCGTTGATTTTTTTAATACCAGCTGAGATGATTACTCTGTCATAGAGGTCCCCGCCGATCAAACAGTTACTCCGTCAATTCTGCTCAGGCCTGCATTCATAGCCATCTGCACCGCATCTGCATACTCTCTTCCGGTGATCCTTCTGTCTAGCGGGGGGTTTTCAATGGCCTTAAAACAGGGGTGGTACTGATCCATGATATTGACATAGGTATCCTTCGAGAGTTCTTCCGCTATGAACCTGACAACCTCTGACGTGCCAGCAACACCGTCGGGAAGCACCAAATGCCGTATGAGCAGACCCCGCTGGGCAATCCCCCGTTCATCCATGACGAGGTCACCAACCTGCCGGTGCATCTCTTTCAGTGCATGTTTGACAACGTCAGGATAATCATCAGCTTCAGAAAACCGGGCCGCGTATTCGCTGCTCGAATACTTAAAATCCGGCATGTATATATCAATAATGCCGTTCAGTATCCCGAGTGTTTCCAGTGACTCATATCCTCCGCAGTTATATACCAGCGGGATGGAAAGACCTTTTTCCATCGCAATTTTCAGTGATCTGAGAATCGCTGCAACCTGGTGTGTAGGCGTAACGAAATTGATATTATGACACCCGGAGCGCTGAAGATCGAGCATTACGGCAGCAAGTTTCTCATGGGATATCTTGGCACCCTCCCCCCCATGGCTTATCGAATAGTTCTGACAGAACAGACAACCCAGATTGCAGTTCCCAAAAAAGATTGTTCCTGAGCCCTGCCGCCCAACCAGGGGCCGTTCCTCACCAAAATGGGGTCCCCAGCTCGATACAAAGGCCTCATCGCCGGTTTTGCAGAAACCGGTCTCACCAGCGGTTCTGTCAACGTGGCAGTGCCTCGGGCAGAGAGTACAGTCACACAGAATTTCCTCTGCCTCATTTATTTTTGCATTCAAAATATGGTCCGTCAGTGATTGGAAAGCAGGAATGAAACTGCTTTTCATTGGATTACGCCGTCCTGAAAAGAGCGATTCATGTCGGGGAAATATTTTTCTTGCAAATTAAAAAAAATTATCATTATAATTCTACCATACTATGACTGAAACCCGATATTGCCTATGCTGCGGTGAAGATGTTCCTTTTAGTTCGGTGGAAAGAAATGAGCGGAGAGAAAGTATCTGCGCCTACTGCGGATTTACCCTTGATGTACAGGAACTATGGGATACCAAGAAGGCAACGTCTGATGGCTACGCGATTATTGCAGAGGATTCTCAATACACGAGAAGTATCATTGAGGGTGTTCTGAAAGAGAAAAATGTTTCGAACTTTGTCAGGTCTTTTGAAAATGGACTTATGTTAACTACTGAATATTCAAAACTGCTCGGGACAAAATCGACCGTGGATATCGCTATTATCGATCTCAATATGCCGGTTATGGATGGCCTTACGGCGGCGCGCACCATGCGGGAACTCGAAAAACAGCACAATGCTCATGCCGTACCGATTGTATTCTTTTCTGCTCATAAGGCCGATGAAAACCTCAGGAAGCAGATGGAGGTTCTCAAGCCGGCTTTTTATGTGAACAAGGGATCAGATCCTGATCCTGAAAAGCTGGCATCACGAGTAGAATATTTGGTTGGTTATGTCATCGAAAAGTTCCGATAAAGGCATAGTATCATTATTGCTCTCTTGACTTGCCATAAAATTTATCATTATAATCCATTGAATTGAACGGGCTGGAATCCAGTATCAATGCTCGGCTCCCGGAGAAAAGAGCCGTTTTGTATCCGTCAACAGATAACCATTTCACGTTCATGCATCCATAACAGGGTTTGCTTTTTTGCTGACATATTTATGTAGATACCATGGAAGAAATCAACGAACTGATTGAGCAGAGAATCAGGAAATCCGAAGAGCTGAAGCAGATGGGCATAAAGCCGTACGGCGATCCGTTTGAGGCAGACAGCCACACAGCTGATCTTGTTGCACAATACAAAGATGCGTCCAACGATAACCTGTCAATACATCCTGTTGAATGTTCTCTCGCAGGACGAATCGTTGCCTTGAGAAGTTTCGGCAAAGCGACGTTTGCCCATATTCAGGACGATTCGGGGAGGATACAGCTCTATTTTAAGAAGGATATTCTTGGCACATCTTACGCAGTGCTGAAAAAATTCGACATTGGCGATATCATTGGTATCAGCGGAAGACTGTTCCGGACGAAAACCGACGAACTGACGGTCGAGGTAAAGACCTGTGTGTTACTGGCCAAATCAGTACGGCCGCTTCCTGAAAAGTGGCACGGCCTGAAAGATATCGAAACCCGATACCGGCAGCGTTATGTTGACCTGATTGTCAATCCCGAAGTCAGGAAGAAGTTTGCTCAAAGAAGTGCCATAATTAAGGCAATCAGGGATTTTCTGGAACAGAACAGGTTCATTGAAGTAGAAACACCGATGATGCACCAGATTCCCGGCGGAGCAACAGCAAAACCGTTTAAGACCCACCACAATGCTCTTGGCATTGACCTCTATTTGAGAATCGCGCCTGAATTGTATCTGAAAAGGTTGCTGGTGGGCGGATATGAACGCGTGTACGAATTAAACAAGAACTTCCGGAATGAAGGAATATCGACCAAGCACAATCCGGAATTTTCAATGCTGGAATTTTATATTGCCTATAAGGATTACAATTATCTCATGTCACTGACAGAAGAACTTGTTACCCACGTTGCGATGAAAACGCTCGGCACGCTAAAGATAACCTATGGAGATACCGATATTGACCTTACCCCACCCTGGCCGAGAATCCCCATGCTGGAGGCGTTGGCCAAAAAGGGAGTACCGGAAGAAATTGTTAATGATGCTGGACGCTTGTTATCATGGGCCAGAGATAACCGCATAGACATTCCTGCGGGTTCTTCCCACGCGAAAGTGCTCGATGAAATTTTCAAGGAAATCGTGGAGCCTGATCTCATTCAGCCAACATTTATTACAGACCATCCTGTAGAGCTTTCACCGCTTGCAAAGAGAAAGGCTGATAATCCTTCGTTGGTCGAACGGTTTGAACTGTTTATCTGTTCGAGAGAAATCGCGAATGCCTTTTCCGAACTAACCGATCCTTTTGATCAGCGCCAACGATTCAGCGAGCAGATGAAGGCCAAACAGGAAGGAGACGAAGAGGCTCACTGGATGGATGAAGATTTCATACGGGCTCTCGAATACGGTATGCCTCCCGCCGCAGGAGAAGGCATCGGCATTGACCGGCTGGTGATGCTGTTTACGAACGCGCAGTCAATACGGGATGTGGTCCTCTTTCCCCAGTTGAAACCGGAACAACACCAAAAGACAGATGAAAAACAGCCTTTGGAGTAATAAACAGGTAAAGGTTCAGACGTAGGAAAGAACAATTGTCAAGAAATAAGAGCATGGAAGACGGAAGTTTTCCCGTTGAAACTTTTAGGAGAGAACGGCACTGCAATAGATATGATTAGAGCTGGAAATATAAACTTATTGAATTATTGCTTTCTATCTATAAGTCTTCAAATCTGCTTGGCGCGTTCAACACATTGAATTATATGAAACTTCCCTATCAGTTATTCATAGCTTTACGGTATCTCAAATCGAGAAAAAGGCACAAAGGCCTATCCGTAAATACCGCCATCTCGATTGGAGGGGTTGCCGTTGGTGTCATGGCACTCCTTGTTGTGCTGTCAGTCATGAGCGGTTTTCATCTCGACCTGCAGAAGAAGATCCTCGGAGCAAATGCTCATATTATTGTCAGGGATTATAAGGGCCCGATAACTCATTATGAAGAGGTTGCCCGGACAGTCAGTGCTGAAAAGAATGTCACCTCGTTTGCACCCTTCGTGCTCGGACAGGTAATGGTATCCTTTGAAAAAAAGGCTCATGGAGTGTTTCTGAGAGGTATTGATCCTGAACTGGAACTAAAGACAACGGAGATCCTCCAGCATATTAAAGAAGGAACTGCAAATCACCTGAACGGCGATAGTGAACTTCCCGGGATAATTCTTGGCAAGGAACTGGCCTATAATCTCGGGGTATTTATCGGTGACAAAATTAATATTATTTCTCCTATCGGTGAAATAGGTCCCATGGGCATGCTGCCGAAGGTTAAGCCTTTCAGGGTTGTCGCTTTATTTGAGATCGGCATGTTTGAATATGATTCGAACCTTGTCTTAACGCATATTAAACCGGCACAGGAATTCTTCAACATGAACGATACTATCAGCGGTATAGAGTTACGGCTTGATGATATTTACAAAGCTCCCGCAATAAAAGAAAGCCTTCAGGGCAAACTGGGCTTTCCGTATCATGTGATGGACTGGATGCAGATGAACAAGAATCTCTTTTCAGCGCTCAAACTCGAAAAGTTCGCGATGTTTATCATCCTTGTCCTGATCATACTGGTCGCGTCTTTCAATATCATTAGCAATCTCATTATGAATGTTATTGAAAAGAGCAGGGAAATCGCCATATTAAAGGCTATTGGCGCGACGAACACCGGCATCATGACGGTATTCATGTTTCAGGGACTGTTTATCGGACTCATCGGAACTACATTAGGAGTGATCGGGGGATATATCCTCGGATATCTGCTCAACAATTATGAAATTATAAAATTGCCGGCGGATGTTTACTATTTAAGCCGTCTCCCTGTCAAGATGAAGGTCTTCGATTTTGTTATTGTGTCACTCTCGGGAATTATCATAAGTTTTCTTGCGACGATTTATCCTGCGTGGCAGGCTGCAAAATTAAATCCTGTTGAGCCATTGAGATATGAATAAAGGGGTGCACCATAAAGATCGCATCATAGACCCCGAACATCCCGTCAATACGCTGATGTAAATATGCGCATGACATCAACAACATTATGAACAAGACATATGACGAACATACTGATTGAAGCATCAGTTATAAGCAAATCTTTCATGACTGAGGCCGGCGAGTTAAAGGTACTGAAAGATATCAGTCTCACCATTTCTGAGGGAGAAATGTGCGGCATCATCGGTGCGTCCGGGGCAGGCAAAAGCACGCTTTTGCATATTCTCGGTGCGCTCGACAGGCCGACTTCGGGTCACGTCTTGTTTCAGTCTCAAA
>JBFGJU010000055.1:0-9745 GCA_041577035.1 Thermodesulfovibrionales bacterium
CTCAGTTGATAAAAAAGCCGAACTCACCAAAGGTTTATCCTTCGGCAGCTCGGCCATCTTCTTCTTACTAATAAGACCCGCCGCTTTCTGTCCCCTTCTTACGGAGGGTTTAGCTTTATCTGGATATCTACTATATAAAGTTTATTTAAGTATATAATTTATAAAATGATATGTATGTCGGGTAAACACGGTTTTTTTTGCAGGACAAGAAGCCGTATTTTTGTAGCGTAAAGATTATTCACGAAGTCCGTATCTGTCTGATATGATATGTTTCTAGTACTTTAACCTTTTCACCTAAAAGCAATAGTCCTAAAAACAGGTTGACAGAAGGGATGACTGACTTTATGCCGAATGCTTATTTTTTTAATACACCTCATCCTTCGCGCTTTTCTTGGTAAGATATCCCGCCACACCCACCTTACGTATCCGAAGGGCATATTGTTTTTCCGGATGCTTGCTCAGGACCAGAAAAGGAAGTTTGAGCTATTTCAAGAATTTCTGATGTATCCCATATAAGAATATTTCTCGTACTGTCTGGTCAAAAGATAAAAACAGCTGCCTGCCGGATGTTTTTTCTTATAAATCAATTGATTACCTCTGAAAAGATACTGAATTTCAGGAATAAACTGATGCAGATACATGCCCATTCAGACTTGAAAACCCAGCAAATCTCTGGTCCAATAGGAAAAAAGACTACAAAAAAATGGGAAAAAGTATTACAATTATAATAGAAGAAAGATTACGTATAGTTACTAATTGGGACGACGAATAAATAGGGTCAAAGATTACATACCTACATACAATGAATACGAGAATGATGAGTGAAGAATCCCGGACGTTACGAGGAGCAGCCGAAACCGCAATCTCCGCGCCTAAAGGCAAAGGCGTAAGGAGGCTCATTAGCGCTGCTTATCTGTCCACGTTCATTACCGGGTGCATACTCTTCCCCGAGGCTACCGCCGGACTCACTTTCGGCTTCCTGTTTCTGGATATCGGACTTCGATACCCCGAATCATTACAATAACTGCCTAGATCCTGAAGCCTGCCAATCAGTTGTAAGAGTTTTATTTTTTGCTTATTGCATCTAGGATTTTCTTATGAGACAAGATCAATGTTTTATTCATGTAACGTAAGTCCTTTTTTTTAAACCACAAGCTTGTTCTTTATTGCGTAATGGGTTAATTCGGCATTGCTCTTCATTCGCATCTTTTCAAGAATACGAGACCGGTAGGTGCTTACCGTCTTTACGCTCAACGCGAGTTCCCCGGCAATCTCTCTCGCGGTTTTGCCCGACGCGATCATGCACAGTACCTGAAACTCGCGGTCCGACAATGTCTCCTGAATCGGCCTTTCAAAGTCTGAATCCAGGGCAAAAGCAATCTCCTCTGCCAAATGGGCAGAGACGTATTTCATCCCCTTTGATACTTTCCTTATTGCACCGATCAGTTCATCCGGCGCGCTTTCTTTGGTAAGATATCCGGCCGCACCGGCCTTTAGGACCCGAAGGGCATATTGTTCTTCCGAATACATGCTCAGTATCAGAACAGGAAGTTTTGGCTTTTGGCTTTTTATCTGTTTTAAAGCGTCAAGCCCTCCTCTGCCCGGCATCGATATATCAAGTACTACCACATCGAAATCGCCCTCCAGTGCTTTGTTGAGCGCTTCCTCCGTACTGGCTGCTTCGTCGGACACAACCATGTCGGACGTATCCGCAAGGACCTGTTTCAGCCCCTCGCGCACGATTGAGTGATCATCGGCTATAAGTATTTTCAGCATTTCCTTTCTCCTTGCTGTCAAGCGGAATAACTACCTTTACCCTCGTTCCTTTGCCGGGGGTGCCGCTAATTTTTACCGTTCCCCTTAAAGAGTCAACGCGCTCCCGTATCCCCAAGAGCCCAAACGATTCGGGCTTTGAAAACTGTTCCTCTGTAATTCCCTTCCCGTTGTCGTTTACCGTCAGAGTTACACTGTCGGAATCCTGCTTGAGGCCGACCTTGACAGTTGTCGCCTCCGCATGTCGCGTAACGTTCGTCAGCGCCTCCTGAAAAATACGGAAAATCGCTGTGGAGCATTTCTTGTCCAGACGTATGTCGTCGGGCTCAACGGTAACTTTACAATCAATGCCGGTCCGCTCTTTCAGTTCAATCGCCTCCCCCTCGATTGCCGCGGCAAGTCCGAAGTGATCCAGCACCGAGGGCCTCAACTTCGACGATATTTTCTTTACTGTCTGAATAATGTCGCCGATCGTCTTTGTCATAGCTTTCGTCTTTTCGATGAGCAATTCCTGTTCTCTGGGCAATTTTTTGTTCAGCCAGGATGCGTCCATCTTAAGGGCTGTCAATGCCTGTCCGAGTTCATCATGAACCTCTCGGGCGATATTGGTCCTCTCCTCTTCCCTCACCGCTTCCAGGTGGCGGGAAAGTTCCTTCAGCTTTTCATGTGATACCTTAATTTTTTCCTCGAAGCGCTTTATCTCTGTAATATCTTTTGAAATAACGTTTACGCCAACCGTCTCACCCTCCGAGTTCTGCACCGGACTCATTGTCCGGAGGAAATATCGTCTGTCCCTCCGGCTTACATGTTCTTGTTGAGTGGGCTGTCCCGCTTCGAAAACCTTATCGACTTTTTCTACAAAACCATCTATCTCTTCAGGCGAATGGAAATCACGATAGCTTTTGTCAATACCTTGTTCTTCCGATAAGCCCATCCTTGATAAATGTTTTTTATTTATGAACAAATACTTATAATTCCTATCCACCAGATATATAGAATCGTCGGTTGACTCCACTAAAGATCGATACTTCTCTTCGCTCTCCCTCACCGCCTCTTCCATTCGCCTGCGTTCGGCAATATGATTTTTTAACGGCCTTAACAGAGAAAAATATAGCACAGGAGCGATAATCATTATTAACAATGATGAATCCAGTAGTGCCACGACAACTGGGGAAAAGGGGGGAAAGACGGAGAGGAAAAGCATGACTATCGACTCAACGGAGAAGATCGCAATTGTGGTTATGAGCAGAAGATACAGAGGAGACAAGTAATTGATATGCATTTCTCCGGTTTGTAGTTCCGTGGCTGTTTTTTCCGCTTTTAATAAAACAAAGGCGACTACTATCAGTAAAATGAACATCAAGGAAAAAGGTATGATGGAATATAAGAATACCTTCTTTACTATCGCCTGGTTCTTGAGCGTGATATCGTAATACACCTCGACAGCTCCGATAAACCTGCCTTCTTTCATTATAGGCACATATGTTTCCACAACGTCAGCATCGACTACACGGCCTTCAAACGTTTTTGTGTCCTTTTTGACGAGCTTGGAATAGATATCCCCTTTCGCGACTATTTCGCGAAAGTATTCATCCTGATTAATCCTTCCTATGTCCCTGGGAGTAGAAGAATACACTATCACGCCAGTTTCTGAGTAAACCTTCATTTTCTCGAGTTTGAACTCTTCCTCGAACTGCTTGGCCTCTTCGGCGAATTCGGGAGTATCTTTCAGTTTATTGAATGAAACTGCTTCTCTTGAAAAGTACCGCGCTATGTGCGCCGCGATATCTTCGGTGTCCCTGACCAGTAAATTCTTGAATGACGGGAATACGATAAATATGTTAATTACGGGATATGCCAATGCTATAAGGCAGGCAATGATGAAAACAAGCTGCAAGGGTTTACTCAGAAGTTTACCGAAGATCACTGCACATCATCCTGAATGTATGCATTTCCATGACCTCTTAGCGGTATATAAAAATACGCCCGTTCATATTCTACCTCATTTTTGGGCTAATTTGTAAGTGCTCAAAACCTGTAATGCTTAGGCCGGCATATTAACGCATATGATGAAAGTTTAAGGACCGGACGTATCGGGGCAGACGGCATATATCTGGCGGAAAGATTCAGCGTGCACTGCAGCCTGACAAAGGTGATACCGGGGTTGAAGACTGAGGGCAGGTACTGTTTATTGATTCTCTATTCACTAGACCAGCTGATTTTTTATTGCGTAATGTGTCAGTTCGGCATTATTCTTCATTCTCATCTTCTCAAGTATGCGCGCCCTGTACGTACTGACCGTTTTAATATTTATTTCCAGTTCTTCGGCAATCTCCTTTATTGTTCTGCCTGAGGCAATCATGCGGAGGACCTGAAACTCACGGTCGGAAAGTCTCTCATGAACCGGTCTTTCTGCATTTACGTCCAGCGAGTCTGCTAACTCCTCAAGGACAGCAGAAGATATATATTTAGCCCCATTTGCTACTTTCTTCAAGGCGTTTATCAGTTCGTTGGGTGCGCTTTCCTTTGTAAGGTATCCCGCTGCACCAGCCTTTAAAACCCGAAGTGCATACTGGTTCTCCGGATACACGCTCAGTACCAGAACCGGAAGTTTCGGCTTGTGGCTCTTTATTTCCCTTAAGACCTCAAGACCGTTTTTACCAGGCATAGATATGTCCAGTACAAGCACGTCAAAATCACTTTCAAGTACCTTGCTGAGCGTTTCATTGCCGTCTTTCGCTTCATCTGCTACGACCATATCCGGCGTATCCACGAGGACCTGCTTCAGCCCCTCACGTACGATTGAATGGTCATCGGCTATCAGTATACTTGTCATTACATCTCCTTCGTCATCAAAAAGGATAAACCGCCTTATCTCCGTCCCTATTTTGGGATCGCCACGTAACTGAAACCGCTATTGCCAAAGGGTAACGGATGCGATACCGAATATCATGACAATTAACATTGCAAATGCAAACATAACCGTAAACGCACTAATCATTGCGAACTCCTCCTTTCAAATTTCTCTGCTCCTCATGCGCATGTTGCTTCTTCATACCACGATATGGTCAAGACCGATATAGAAGACCTGAGGCTCGTTATGCGTATGAGGTCTTAAGACGGCGACCCTTTCGGTATTAACGATTTTGTGCACTTCACTGCTCGGGTCGTTTAAATCGCCAATCTTCCTTGCTCCAAATGTGCATGCCTCGACACAGGCGGAATTCATTCCCTTCGTTATTCTGTGGTAGCAGAAGGTACATTTGTCTACGACGTTCAGTATGGGGTGAAAGAACCTCGCTCCATAGGGACAGTTCGTTATGCAATAACCGCACCCTATGCACCACTCTCTGTCCACCAGCACGACACCGTCCGTGGTCTTGTAGGTGGCCCCGACCGGGCAAACCTTTACGCATGACGGATGATCACAGTGGTTACAGAGTTTCGGTACAAAAAAGGCCTTTGCGATATCTTCCTCTGGAACCTGTTCTCCGAGCGGGTTATTCGTGATAAATCCATCTCGGGCGAGATTCGGAGAGTCTATTATTACCTCGCCGTCCGTTTTCTGTATATACCTTTCAACCCATGTCCGGGACACGTCAGAATCGAACGGGACACCGTTTTCGAGTTTGCACGCCTGAACACACATGCCGCAACCCACGCATTTTGTTGTATCGACGACAAACCCCCATCTCCTGCCGGTGCCTTCTGTTATCTCGGCCACTGCCTCGGGCTTCAGAAAATCGAATATCCCGAGGCGCGTCACTATTGCGCCTCCCACGAGGGTCACTGCGCCCAGCTTCAGGAATTCCCGCCTCGTTTGATTATGCGTTTCATACATTATTTTATCTTTCATTCCCTCGTCTCCTTAAAACGCCTTGTACCCTGCGTTGTGGACATCATGGCAGTTTACACATTCAATTCCCGGGTTATGCTCTTCGGGATCCTTCATCTTGAAGGGAATTGGCCCTGTCGAGAGCTCTGCATATTCTGCAGGTCTGTATGGCAGCTTTGCATGGCATCTGAGACACAGTTCTCTTCTATTGTCAATAACCAGCTTCTGTGGATTTACAGGGTGTTCAATTGCCGGTCCGTGACAGTTCTCGCACTGAATCATTGTATGCTTTGACGCTGTTACCCTGTCGTATTGATCAGGGTGGCAGTCCCTGCAGTAATCTCTCCCCTGATACTTTACTGTGAAATCCTTCCATTCGGCGTCATTGTCAGTTCTGTGCCACTGGTACATGATGTCACCATCTACTGCCGCAAATGACGGTTCTATATATGTGCGTGCAACGGGTGCAAGCCCGGCTATATCGAGCAAAAAGATGACTACTACGGAAAATCTCAAAAATCTTAACATCTCCTCCCCCTCCTTTCATCGAAATAAGCGTTATAATAACCGTAATCCTTGCCCTTAGAAGGACATTCCCTCATTATTATTAATGACCGAATCATCTGTTTAGCTCCTCTCTCCTCCCCAGTCCTTCTCCTCCGGGTCTCCTGTCCATCTCCTATCCGGGGGCGGCGGGGGTTCCGGAACCATTGGTTTCTCGAAGAGGTTATCCAGGTCTATGCCGTGTCTGTGCGGCTGAAGTTCATGGGTCTCCAGTTCGTCCTTGCTCAGGGGCAGAAATTTACAGCCTAATACGTACGCCGTCAATACCATGCCGAACAGGCCGATTCCGGTCGCGACTTCAACAAAATTTGGCAAGTAATCCGCTAATCCTGATGTGCTGAGTGAACCGCCCAATTCGCTGCCGAACGGAGCGAACCCGAGATATGGGGTCAGCTGGCCGACTATTATGAAGTCGTAACGGCTCATGAAGAGGCCGACAAGGGCCAAGAGGGCGGCAAACGCCATCATCTTAAGGTTATATTGCGAAATCACGATAATAAATATGGGGATCAAATATCCGAGCAGCACCTCAAAGACCCAGAAGTTTATTGCATACGGCCCCGCAAAGAGCAGACTGGTTTCTGGTTTGTCGACATACCAGGCATAGGTCATCTTCCAGAACAGAAAGAACATGCCGATGCCAAGGAGATAGACCAGCAGCTTGCCTATATCCCTAAGGGTATTTTCGAGCTTGGCTGTAATCTGAACGCCGGTCACCTTATATGTAGAATAGGTGACAAGAAGGATTATCGACGACGAACAGAAAAGGGCGGACAGCAGAAAGTATATCGGATAATACGGACCGCTCCAGAACCCGCGTGAATGGGCAAGCCCGAAGATGGCGCCGTGGAAACTGTGGACTATGAGGGCTGTGCCGAACGCAGCGGTGGCGACTATCCTGACAAGACGGTCTTCGTGCCCCCTCTTAATCAACAGGTACAGTTCGGCCATGATGAGCAGAAGGTAAAGGTTAATTGTAATTGCCACCACTCCGAGCGGGGAAGTGGCGTGAGTGGTCAATATGAGATACATGGCATGCAGGGGCTGCCTCAGGTCCGCCGCAACGCTGATCATACCGGCATTTATTATGAGTATGGCCAGAAAAAGCGCCCTCCGGGCAATTACATCAAACTGCTTAATCCCCAATACAATACCGAAAGAAGCGATGTAACTCAGCCCGATGCTTGAGATGGCGAAAGCGTACATTACTATAAACAGATTCCAAGGGACTTCCTTTGTGTTGGCCAGCGTGTGATGGCCCAGGATCAGAAAATTATAAGCGCCGTAAAGCAGGCCGGAAAACATCAGAAGCCCCAACATCATTCCCACGGGGAACCACAACTTCCTGGGTGTTTTCTGAATTTCGATAATACCCCGGGAAATGCGGGGTCGAAATTCCGGTGTAACGGCTGCCATTGATAAGTTATCTCTTTCCATGGTTTTCATTGCCTCCCTTATTTTTTGCTACCATTATTGCCCTTCTTATCCCTTTAGCTACTTTCGTAACTGGATTTCTCTATCGCGCCTCTTGCATTGAAATATTATCTTTTGTCTTATCCCTGCCTGTAATCCTTCCCCCCTTCTTTCTGTAGGAATCCATGCTTTTAATCTAACTGAAAGGAGGCATGAATAGAATCGGGAAAAGTATTATTTTTATGTAGGTTTTCTGCTTTTAATTCTGTAGGGTTTTTATGTTTTCTGAGGTAGGCCGAAGACGTATCAACTTGTAAGCGTATCGATTTCCTTTATGTAGGAAATTGCCCTACAAGGTATCTTCTGCGGCGAAGGAAATATTTAAGGAAGGATTAGACATAAACAGTTATTACTCATTACTATACGAACGGTCCGTACACTTTAAACAGCACTATGTGAGGGACATGCATCCCGCGTGCCTTTTATAATAATGAAAGGGCCGTCTCATCGTCCTGTTTTTCACTCGCAGTCGGGCTGTTGCAGGCTGTTAACTAGTAGTTGCCCGCACTCGCCCTGTTATTATGCGGGATGGGTATAAATAGATTTAACCATCTAAATGTGCGCCGACATTCTTTATTGACCCCTTGACAATACATATCATTATTTGCTCAAATAGGACTGAGAAATACAAGATAGTGGGCATCAGGACTTCTTTAAAACAAATATAAATAGCAGTTCAAGATGAATAATCTTCAAAAAAAGTTAGGGGGGGCCATGGGATTCAAAGCTAGATTTTTTCCTGTCTATTTTTTTATAACATTCATAACCTTCTTTTTTGTAGCCGTTTTTGCTTTAAACACAGTCTCTGCAGAGGAGGTCGCAAACAGTTGTATCGACTGTCACAGGAAACCCGGATTTCGCGTTACCAACAAGAAAATCTACAATTATTTTCTCGACTGGGAGTTATCGTTACACGCTCGAGAAGGGGTAACCTGCGTAGATTGCCATAGAGGAAATCCGGATAGGACTAACAAGGAAGAAGCTCACGGAAAAGATATAAAACAGCTGCTGTCCCCTGTCGAATATGAGCAAATATCAGCAACGTGTGGAAAGTGTCACAAAGAAAATGCTGAAAACTATAAAAAAACCCGGCATTACAAAATTTTGATTCAAACAGGCCGTTTGCATCCTACGCCAACCTGTATCAGCTGCCACGGCTCGATTAACACGGCTATTCCGAAGCCTGACACTTTAACTAATATTTGCTCTCATTGTCATAACGCAGTTACGGAAAACAATCCTGAAATTCCATCACGCGCAGGCTATCTTGTCGAAAGACTGTCTTTCATCAATTCATATTACAGCCATTTGAAAACCGATGGTTTGATGGAAAAGAACCCTGCTTTTTCAGAAGCAGTTGACAGCGAACTCTTGAATTTAGCTCAGCTTTGGCATACGCTCGAGCTCAATAAAATTCAAGAGAAAACCCTGCAGATTAGGAGCATGATGCTCAAAAAAGGAAAGGTGTTTAGGCGGACTGAATGAAAAATTTAATTCAGTTACCATTTAAAGAAACTGTCACCAGAGGGGAAAAGTCTGATATGTGGTCTTGAAATAGTAATTTAGAAAGTACACTGTAGGTTCGAGCCCCCCCTTCGGCACCGTCCTTATTATTTCACAATCAATAAGTACCAGTTTCTATTATTCTATATCATCTTCATCAGTCGTGCTTTTCAATTCAGGTCTTAGCGGTTCATCAGATGAAATTTTTTGGTTAATTTCCTGAACTGTTTTCTCAAGAAGAACAAAACGATGCGGTGTCGATGGATGCGTCGTTGCGTAGCTAATGCTGTCCGGATGAACAGCTGCCATTCTCCGCCAGAAATGTGGTGCATTGTCAATGTCAAGACCGGATAAAGCCATTATATACAAACCAACATAATCAGCCTCTTCCTCAAACTCCTTTGAATAGGCCTGAACTCCAAGCGTACCAAATACCCCTTGTGTATTTACGCCGAGTCCGGCAGCAACAATATCCAGTATTGTGCCGAGGATGAGATTTTTCTTTTTGGCTCCAACATGGTTCATTATGTTGTGAGCAAGTTCATGAGATATAACAAGGGACAGCTCCAGATCATCTTCTACAAATCGCATCATGCC
>JBFGJU010000056.1:0-9713 GCA_041577035.1 Thermodesulfovibrionales bacterium
GAGCACTTCTTGATCTGGTACTGGATACACGGCCTCATTCTTTTGTCCAAAGAATACGTGCAGGACGGTATAGCATAGTAATTTCTGATAAACGACAGTGTTTCCCACATGGCTCCCGCAGGAACATAGGGGCCGTAATATCGTGCCCCGTCTTTCTGAATCTTTCTGACAACTTCGATTCGTGGCCAGTGTTCGTTAACCGTTAACTTAAGATAGGGATAATTCTTGTCATCACGCAGCAGTATGTTAAAACGGGGTTTGTATTGCTTTATAAGATTTGCCTCAAGAACAAACGCCTCACGTTCATTATCCGTTACGGTAAATTCAAGGTCACTCACCTGTTTCATCATGGCAGACTTTCTCGGGTCAAGAGCGGCCGATTTCTGAAAATAGCCTCTGAGCCGACTCCTCAGTTTTTTTGCCTTGCCAACATACAGAACCCTGTTGTTTTTGTCCCTGAAGAGATATACACCTGGCTTTTCGGAGACTGTTCTGTTTTTGTTCTGAAGGTTCTTGAATGTTGTCTGCCGGGTTTCCACAGGCAATTCCCTTGAATACGTCAATTTATTGTCAGTACCTGTCTTTCATTAACCAATATCATCGCAGCGGATCATACTACTATTGTATCTGGTTTCCATGCCGTCTTTGTCACTGAAATGCTCTTTATTGTATCAGAATACCCAATATGTATAAACCAGTTCATACGATCAGGGCACTCAGCCGGGGGATATCCCTCAGCAATGACATTTTTTGCGTACCAGTGCATATTTTTGTCAATAATTATAATCTCATATTGTTACTTCTTTACTCATTTTATATTCTTAGAGATCGTATCAAGCATTTCTGATTCAAAATTAAAGGATATTTACCGCTCTCACATATATTTCTTGCCAGGCATTATTCTTGCATTGATTAAAGTAAATGATACCGAGGAGGGTCATGATGAGCAAGAAAGAAAAAAAGATTGAGGTAACCGAGCAAAAAGGAATATACCGGGTTGCTGCTGATTTTAGAAACGGATTCAATCTTGTTCCTGCACCCGACGGGAATTTAAAGCTGATTTTTTGGGATGAAGACCGATTAAAGATCTATCTGAAGAATTTTAATCTTTATCCGGTTATTACCCATTGCAATAATTAAGTACACCCCAAGCCGGCCGGCCCCTACCCCCTTAAATACGGCCGGCTTTCCCCCCTCCACTTACGAACGTTCCGAGAAGCTGCTGATTCTTTTCAGCCTTTCATATCTTTCTTCAATCAGAATGTCCGCTGGCTTCGTTTCCAGATCGCGAAGGGATTCCAAGATTCTTGCAGATATGTTTTTTGAGGTTTTTTCGATATCACGATGAGCACCGCCAAGCGGCTCTGGAATTACATCATCAATAATGTGAAATTTCAGAAGGTCCTGGGCTGTCAGCTTCAAGGTATCTGCTGCCTTTGAGAAATCTTCTGCGCCAAGATTTCCATCTTTTTTCCATAGTATTGCAGCACAACCTTCAGGAGATATTACGGAGTAAACCGAATGCTCCAGCATGAAAAGTCTGTCAGATACGCCAAGTGCCAGGGCACCCCCGCTCCCCCCCTCACCAATCACAATCGAGATAATGGGTACGCGAAGTCGAGACATCTGCATGAGATTGACTGCTATGGCTTCTGCCTGCCCTCGCTCTTCCGCGCCGACACCGGGATACGCTCCAGGAGTGTCGATCAGGGTTATAACCGGCAGATTAAACTTTTCCGCAAGTTTCAGAATGCGTAATGCCTTCCGGTATCCCTCGGGATGAGGTTGTCCAAAGTTGCGGATTATCCGCTCTTTTGTCCCACGTCCTTTCTGATGGCCAACGATTATGACCGGGACATTCTTCAGCTTCGCAATGCCCCCAACAATCGCTTTATCGTCGGCAAATCTCCTGTCTCCATGCAGCTCAATAAAGTCAGAGGTAATACGATCTATGTAATCAATCGTGTATGGCCTGTCCGGATGTCGCGCAAGAAGTGTTTTCTGCCACGGAGAAAGGTTAGAAAAAATTTCTGAGCGCAGTGCCTTCGCCTTTTTTTCCAGTTTCACAACTTCCTCTGAAATATTGATTTCCTTCCCGTTAGAAAGGCGCTTTAGTTCCTCTATTTTCGATTCTAATTCCTCAATAGGTTTTTCAAAATCCAGAAAATATTTGATCATGAAAATGTGACCGAACCTTTTCCCACAATGCTCTCGATTGAATCTATCATAACGGTATCAGGGTTCACCGTGATCCCGGTTTCAATCAGTGCCTGTGATTCATCAAGAGAAATTTTCAGGATAACCGGGCATCTTCCCGGATACCGGTCCACCACACCTCTGATATTTTTGAGATTTTCCCGCATGACAGCAGAATCCTTTAACGCAATCTCAAGATTATTCATCATCGTTTTACCGGCATCTTCGATAGGTGAAATCTCCCGCGCTCTCACCCGAATACCTTTTTCATCCCTGTCAATAGTGCCTTTCACAAAAATAACGGCATCCTTATGCATCAGCTGAGGATTTTTCCTGTATAAATCTGAAAAAACTATGATATCGATTCTTCCTTCGTCATCCTCAAGCGTTATATAGGCCATGAGTTCTCCAGAAGATTTAACCTGTTTCTTCCTAAGGTTACTGACAACTCCGCCTACCATGACTTCTTCCCTGTCATGAGCGCGTTCAAGTTCCGGTATTTTCCTCGCCTTCATAACGGCGAGCTGGCGGTTATATTTTGTAAGGGGATGGCCGGTTATATAAAATCCGAGTGATTCCTTTTCGTGACGTAATACGTCTGATTCCTGCCATTCATCAATCCCTGATTCAACAGACCGCACCTCGTCACCAAAAAAGCTCTGCTGGTCTATATTCCTCATTCTGGAACCAGAGCCATTCAGGATGCTTGAGACCGTTTGCATTGCCGCTGCCCTCGTAACCCCAAGGGAATCAAATGCCCCTGCTTTCACAAGGCTCTCAAGGACCTTCTTATTTACTTTCCGCGTATCAAGCCTCCCTATGAATTCGATTATTGAGGTAAAGGGACCGCCTTCTTCCCTGACCGTGACTATTGATTCTATTGCTGCGCCGCCCACACCCTTCACCGCTTCCAGACCAAATCGTATTGAGTTACCTATGACCCTGAATTCTCCGCCGGAAAGATTGATGTCCGGGGGAAGCACGTTGATCCTCATTTTCCGGCATTCATTAATTGACTTAACGATCTTATCAGTGTCGTTCATATCTGCACTGAGTGTCGCGGCCATAAATTCGACCGGGTAGTGTGTCTTGAGATACGCCGTTTGGAAGGCTACGTATGCATAAGCAGCAGAATGGGATTTGTTAAATCCATATTCTGCAAAGAGCCCCATAAGATCAAATATTCTTTCAGCCTTCTTCAGCGCAATACCATTTTTGACCGCCCCCGCAACAAAATGCTCTTTCTGCTTTTCCATTGCCTGAATGTTTTTCTTGCCCATAGCTTTTCTGAGGATGTCCGCCTGTCCAAGCGTAAAATTGGCAAGTTTATTCGCTATTCTCATAACCTGTTCCTGATACAGAATAACACCATATGTCTCGTCCAGTATTTCCTTCATCTGGGGCAGTTCGTATTTCACAGGGATTTGTCCCTTCTTTCTTTTGATGAAATCGTCAATCATGCCACTGCCAATCGGCCCAGGCCGGTAAAGGGCAACAAGTGCAATGAGGTCCTCAAATCTGCCAGGGGACATCTTCATGAGAATCTCTTTCATCCCGCTGCTTTCAAGCTGAAAAATACCCGTCGTCTGCCCGGAACTCAGGAGTTCATAGGTTTTTTTATCATCAAACGATATATCCTCCAGTGAAAGGCGGTTTCCGCCGGCATTAATATGATCAAGGGTTTTTCTGATCACGGTTAATGTTTTCAAGCCGAGAAAATCAAATTTCAACAACCCAATACGTTCTACAGCCCCCATATCAAACTGTGTGACGATACTCCCGTCAGTCGGATTTCTGTATAATGGGGTAAAGTCCGTCAAGGGTTCAGGGGCGATTACCACCCCTGCAGCATGAGTAGATGCGTGTCGATTGAGACCTTCAAGTCGTTTCGCAATATCCAGCAGCTCTTTCACTTCACTGCTGGAATGATATAACGCTTTCAGCTGGGGCTCTGCTTTTAACGCCGCGTCGATGGTAATCTTTGGTGTATTCGGTACCAGCTTGGCAATCTTGTCAACATCCGCATAAGGGATATTCATTGCCCTCCCAACATCACGTATGGCCGCTTTTGCTGCCATGGTTCCAAACGTAATTATCTGGGCAACATGATCTTTACCGTATTTCTCTGAAACATAGGATATTACCTCGGATCTGCGATCCTGGCAGAAATCTACATCGATATCCGGCATGCTGATCCTTTCGGGATTCAGGAAGCGCTCGAACAGGAGATTATATTTAATGGGATCTATCTCGGTAATATCAAGACAGAACGAAACCAGGCTTCCGGCAGCCGACCCTCTTCCGGGACCTACAGGAATACCTTCCCTCTTGGCGTAACTGATAAAATCCCAGACAACAAGAAAATATGATGAGTAGTTCATTTTCTTTATAATTTCAAGTTCGGACTGCAGCCGTTCTTTATACTCCTGGGGAGGCTTGTTGCCATACTTTTTCATGAGCCCTTCATGCGCCAGCCACGAGAGATATATATATGGTTCCACGCCCCCTTCAACATCATACTGAGGGAGCAGGCATCCCCCGAGCTTAAAATCAACATTGCACCGTTCAGCAATGACAATCGTATTCGAAACAGCCTCCGGCACATCTCTGAACGACTCGTACATCTCATCAGGAGATTTGAAATAGAACTCCTCTGATCCAAACCTCATCCGTTCTCTATCCTGAAGCGTTTTCCCTGTTTGTATACAGAGAAGGACATCATGCGCTTTCGCATCATCTTTTTTCAGATAATGGCAGTCGTTTGTCGCAACCAGACCGATATGAAGATCCTTTGCCAGTTCAATCAATTTCTTGTTAACCTCGGCCTGTTCCGGCAAGCCATTGTCCTGCAATTCAAAATAAAAATTCTCCGGGCCAAACAGATGTTTATATTTGAGAGCCTTTTCCCGTGCCCGGTCAAGGAGGCCTTTCTGAAGCAGATAGGGGATTTCTCCTTTCAGGCAGGCTGAAAGGCCGATCAGTCCCCCGCTGTATTGTTCGAGCAGGTCCATGTCAATTCGCGGCCGGTAATAGAATCCCTCTGTATACGCCCGGGTAACGAGCGAGACAAGATTTTTATAGCCTGCATTATCCCTCGCAAGCAGTATTAAATGGAATGAGGACTCTTCAAACGCCCCGTCCCCCCTATCAAACCTGCTCCCCGGAGCAATATACATTTCGCATCCAATAATTGGCTTGATGCCTGCCTTTGAAACCTGACGGTAAAATTCAATGGCACCGAACAGATTGCCGTGATCGGTAATTGCCAGGGCCGGCATTCTGAATTCCTGAGCCTTCTTCACCAATTCCCTGATTCTTATGCCACCGTCAAGAAGGCTGAATTCACTATGGAGGTGGAGGGAGACGTAATCAGAATGTAGGTGCATAAGGAAATATTAACTGATGGAAAAATTCAAGTCAATGAAACTGTTTTTCGGCCACGAGCAGCACAATATTCATCTTCCATTAATTAAGAATTTATTATATAATAATTAAAAAATATTATAGACTTCTGGAGCAGCATAGGTGGTCGCCCAATAGTTCAGTCTATGACATTGGGAGGAAAGTCCGAGCTCCACAGGGCAAGGCGCTCCGTAACACGGAGTCTCCCGGGTAACCGGGAGAAGGAAAGTGCCACAGAAAGGGAAACCTCCTGACCGCCTCTGGCGGGAGCGAAAGCTCAGACAGGAAAGGGTGAAAAGGTGTTCCGAAACGTCGGGATCCGCTTTTATTTGGCGGAAGGTAAGAGCTCACCAGTGCTTTGGGTAACCGGAGCAGCTTGGTAAACCCCGCCTGGAGCAAGGCCGAATAGGTTCTGCTTGAGGGTGCCCCCCGAATCCGCGTTCATCGTGGAAGCAGAACGGGTTAGGCCGCATGAGCCTGATTGTAAAATCAGGCCTGAGATGAATGACCACAGTCCCGATTGTTCGGGATAACAGAACTCGGCTTATGTGCTGCTTCAGATAAATGATTTTTCGGTCGTGTCTGATGCATAGAGGGAGAGCAAAGGAGTTTCATGGACGATCATAAATTAAGAGTTTTTTGCACTGTCGCAGAGACCAAAAGTTTTTCAAAGACATCTGAAATCATCCATCTGACACAGCCTGCAGTCAGTCTTCAGATACAGGCCTTGGAAGAAATTTATGAAACAAAGCTTTTTGACCGGTCCAGCAGCACGGTGACCCTAACCCCGGCTGGTGAGGTTTTATATAAGTACGCAAAGGAAATCCTGACTCTCTATGCTACTGCTGAGAAGACCATCGGGGATCTCACAGGACTGGTCAAGGGAAGCATCAGTATTGGTGCAAGCACCACCATTGGCAATCACCTGCTTCCCGTTGTAGTAACCGATTTCAAAAAACCACGTCCAAAAATTAAAGTACACCTCCTCGTTGGCAATACAAAGAGGGTTGTTGAGCTGTTGAATTCAGGCAATATAGACCTTGGTCTGGTTGAGGGAGAGGTTGCCAGGCAGAAGATGTCCGTGGAAAAACTTCTTGTTGATGAACTCATGCTCATCGTGCCGTCCCATCACCCGTGGGGCAAGAAGAAAGAAATTTCCATAGGTGAACTGTCCAAAGAACCGTTTATTTTCAGGGAAGGTGGATCAGGCACACGGCAGATCATAGAAAAATTCTTTGCCAAACATGGAATTACTGTCCAGGACATGAAAATATCAATGGTTCTCGGCAGTACCGTAGCTATTAAGGAGGCAGTAGAAAACGGACTGGGCGTTTCCATTGTCTCTCGATGGGCAGCACGTAAAGAAATAAAGCACGGCACTCTTCACATGTTGAGAATAAAGGAAGAAAGAATAATGAGGAATTTTTCGCTTATCATGAACAAAAATACAGTTTCATCACACGCTGCGGAAGAATTTCTCAGCTATCTAAAGTCATATCCGTTTTCAAAAATGTTCCACTGACACACTGCTCCCGTGATGCTGACAAGACTCCTTCAGATGTTCACTGCACCGCGTAAACAGACCTTCCGGTCTGCAGGATCTCCTTCGTGTTATACGAGTTTTTGCATTATGAATGCTACGATGTAATGCCGGCTATTGATGATAACCATAGTATCAGCTTCCTCCCTCATCTCCTGAGTGCATCGCAAAAAGCAGGTGATGCCATCATGGATATATACCAATCCGATTTTTCTGTGGAAGAGAAAGATGACAGATCACCCCTGACGCTCGCTGACAAACGTTCACACAGGATTATCTGTGATCACCTGAAAGCCATCTTTAACAACACCATCCCCATTCTAAGCGAGGAGGGAAAAACCGTCCCATTTCACGAACGGACGGCATGGGAATATTTCTGGCTGGTTGATCCGCTTGACGGCACAAAAGAATTTATAAAACGGAATGATGAATTTACCGTCAATATCGCGCTCGTATGCAGAAACAGGCCTATCTTCGGGATCATTTATATCCCGGCAAAAGAAATATGTTATTTTGGTGCTCAGGGAAGTGGATCTTATAAGCTCACTGACAAAAACACCATCAGCGGGTTGCGCGCTTGTTCATCGGCTCAGGAAAAACCACTGACTCCTGAAGACATCCTTTCCTGTTCTTCCCGGCTGCCGCTCGATAAGCGCGTTCATATGACCGCAAAGAAACTCACGGTTATCGGCAGTCGTTCCCATGCATCAAAGGAAACCGAAACATTTCTCAATACATTGAGAGTCAAACACGGGGAGCTCGAGTGGATATCTGCGGGAAGTTCATTAAAGTTCTGCCTTGTTGCCGAGGGCCGGGCAGATCTCTACCCGCGATACGGCCCGACCATGGAATGGGATACAGCAGCCGGACAGGTCATTGTAGAGCAGGCAGGCGGAAAGGTGGTAAGCATTGAGGATAAGCTGCCTCTCAGATACAATAAAGAATCGCTCGTGAATCCTTCCTTTATCGTACAGAGGAATCGAGACCTAAGTATATTGTAAGGCACTACGGTGCTCAGTATAATCTCTACTGTCCGGCAGGAACGTATTCCATGGTAGTCCTCATATTCAGTTCAGCTTCACTCGCCTCTTCAACTTCAGTGTAAAATAATGCACGGACACTGGGTAATGCCCCAGCTGTTGCCACCTCATCAATGGCATCCTGGATGTGTCAACAAAAAGTCAATCTGGAAATGAGGGCGTCTGTCTGGCAAGGGCAGGAGATATGATGATCTCCTGCCCTTGTTTATGCATTAATCATTCGGAAGAAATCGATACCCCAGCAGCAGGATTATCATGGAGAGCACGACTCCAGATAGAAACGTGAAGTTCAACTGTGCGTCCTTATGACCCGAAAACCTGATCGATTCGCGAAGGTACTGCTCACCGTCATCAGATGCCTCTATCTCGGTATAAAAATACGCCGCTGAGTCTATGTCCCTTTCCTCAATGATCTGTACGATCTGTCGCATTGTAGGGATTTTATTCTGAATCCAGGGACCGATTGCCGAACCAAAGGCCACTATAAGCACCGAAAAAAAGATCAGGAGTCCCCATGCGCGTACACGTGAACGCGGTTCTTTGCCAGGTGTTTCAATATCCCTGCTGGTGGTTCTATCGCGTGACATTACGATCGCTCCTTATATGGTCGCCGTAAGCCCTGGGAATATAACGTAGAACATAATGTATGCCACAATGAGCGTCAGCATCAGATTGAATGACTGTCCGGTAACATACAGTATAAGCGGTTTTCCGCCTCTGAAATGTTCGCTTAGCTCCCGGAAATTAGTGGCAAGACCTATGCTTACAAAAGACAACGCAAAGAACCAGCCCCTGAACAGGTCGCTCATTCCCTTGATGGTGCCCCTGTCGATCATGGCTCTTCCGAGTCCGCTCATTTCTGCATTGTATGAACTATACAACAGTGAGAAAACAATTGAGGCTACAATAAATCCGAGAACAAACTTCGGAAAGCGGTACCATATCTCCATCAGACCGACTTTCTGTCCGGTCTCCGCAGCCTCGACCTTCGTCGTAAAGTACAGGGCCACGAAGAATGCGATCACTCCGATAAGAACGTTCTGGATCATCTTGATAGTCGCCGCCACATAAAGTGCCTTTTCCCCCAGGAATGCCCCGGCAGCAGCCACCGCACCTGTTGCGTCGATGGTCCCGCCCATCCAGGCGCCGCCAAGAATAAGCTGCTTGTCAACAGGGAACGTAGCCTTGATAATAATCGGCATTAAAATCATCATGATAGATGTGAAGACAAGCGAGAGCCCGACCGCGAGAGTCAACTCCTCTTTCTTTGCCTTGCAGGCGGCTGCGGTTGCTATCGCGGCTGATACACCGCAGACAGACATGTCCGAGCAGATAGTCGCATTCAGGCGCTTCGAAGGCATCTTGATAATTTTTTGTCCGAACCAGTATGTTACGAGCCAGACTGTCGGGGTGACCACCCAGGCCACAAAAATTCCGGCCGTGCCGATAACGATTATCTTCTCAAAAAGTATCTTTGCCCCCAGAAGTACAAGACCGGTCTTAATATAGTATTCCGTCTGCACAGCGGGCATGGC
>JBFGJU010000057.1:0-9603 GCA_041577035.1 Thermodesulfovibrionales bacterium
ATGATGACATCATATGTTTTCATCAAGATGTCTCCTGCTATCGAGACCCCATTGCTTCCGCAGGATACCAAGTGCTTCATAATTGGTAAGGTCGAGATGGATCGGAGTAACAGAAATATAATCAGTTCTTATTGCATCAATATCCGTATCTTCACCGCGCTCCCACGACGGTTTGCCACCGCCGATCCAGTAATGCTTATCTCCCCAGGGATCGTATGTTTCCTGAATTGAATTGTCATAAATCCGTTTGCCCTGCCGGGTTATTTTGACGCCTCTAATCTGGTCCCGTGGCCGATTGGGAATGTTAACATTGAGCAGGGTATCATTGGGAAGTGATTGTTCAAGAACGAGCGGTACTAATTGTGAAGCGAAGTGTGAAGCTGTCTCATAGTAATATTGTTTATCATTGATCAGGGATATGGCGATTGAAGGGACACCGAAAATGGTTCCTTCAATCGCAGCGGAAACAGTGCCTGAATACGTAATATCATCACCAAGGTTTGCTCCCCTGTTAATCCCGGACATTACCAGAAGCGGTTTTTCAGGCAAAACTTTGTTGATCCCCAGCGTAACACAGTCTGTTGGTGTTCCGTTTAAGCTGTAAACATGATCCCTCAACTTTTCAACCTTCAGCGGTCGGTGCAGTGTCAGGGAATGGCTCGCAGCGCTCCTCTCCCGATCAGGTGCCACCATATAAGCTTCGCCGAATTGTTTCATTACCGTGTAGAGAGCAATGATACCCGGTGAATGTACGCCGTCATCATTGGTAACAAGTATGATACCCATGTCGGATATTCTAGCAGAAACCACTACTTCGTTGAACCATTGTTTTTGTTTCTCTACTGCTTTGGCCAAGGCTATAAAATCAAAACTTGCCCTTTTAAAATAATTTTAGCAGAATATAAACGGTAAAATTCTCATGGTGAAGAATGTCTTATGAAAAAAACATCACGGCTAACATATAAGAAAGCTGGTGTCGATATAGAGAAGGGGAACCGGTTTATTGATGTAATCAGGCCTCTTGCCAAAAGAACGTTTCGACCTGAAGTCCTGACGTCTGTCGGATCGTTTAGCGCGTTATTTAAGCTTAATCTGAAGAAATACAGAAATCCGGTTCTGGTGAGCGGGACGGATGGCGTTGGAACAAAACTGAAAATTGCTTTCATGGCAAACCGTCATGACACAGTCGGTATAGACCTTGTTGCAATGTGTGTCAATGATATCCTGACAAGCGGCGCTGAACCTCTGTTTTTTCTTGACTACTTTGCTACAGGGAAACTTTCTACTGGAACAGCCGCACGGGTGATTGCGGGCATAGCAGACGGCTGCGAAGAAGCAGGGTGCGCGCTCATAGGAGGGGAAACAGCTGAAATGCCCGGATTTTATCGCAAAGGGGAATATGATCTTTCAGGCTTTGTAGTCGGAATTGTCGAAAAAGACAGACTTATAGATGGCAGTAAGATTCAGGAGGGTGATGCCATTATTGGGCTCTCTTCCAATGGACTGCACAGCAATGGCTTTTCCCTTGTGAGAAAAATATTTTTTGACGCGCATAAAATGAACAGCAGGAAATATATGTCTGAATTCGGATCTTCTCTCGAAGAAGAATTATTACGACCGACTCGGATTTATACCCAGGCGTTCAAAGCGTTGAAAGGGAAGATTGTCATTAAGGGTATGGCCCATATAACCGGTGGCGGTATTCCGGGAAATGTAAAGAGGATTATCCCAAAAGGACTGAAGGCTTCGATCAACTATCAATCATGGCCGTCACAACCGATTTTTCAACTCATTCAGAAGATCGGTAATGTTCCTCATAATGATATGAAGAAGACGTTTAATATGGGCATTGGGTATATTGTAATTGTTGATCAGAGGGATGAACAAAAGGCTTTGTTAACTTTGCAGAGGAATGGATTTGATTCCTATGCGATCGGGGCTGTTGAGAAGATTCGCCGGCGGCAGAGAGGCAGTAAAGCGCCGTGATGATGCGTTATCCCTCGACCTGCAATTTTTCTTGACATTATGGTGTATTTTGTCTATTCTTTTATAGTAACACTTCATATTACTGCGTGGCAGTGAGATATTTTGCATTAAAAAAGCTTTTATTTTAGGGAGTTAGAGGAACCCACATGCGTTCGATTCGGAATTTCTTCAGAAGAGCCTTTACGCCCATTACCATTATGTTGATTCCCCACAGTAACACAAAATCCATCAGATTAAAGATACCGTCCATCGGGATCTTTGTTTCAATCATTCTCTGGATCATAGGTTCGGTCTATGTTTTTTCAATTGCCATTAATTCATTTGAATATAGAAGGATGAGTGAAAAACTGAATTACTACACGACTCAGTTTTTGGAATTGAAAACAACGATATCTGCATTGAAAAAAGCCGAAGATGAGTTCAGAACATTATTTTCATTAAATGACAGGGAAAGGATTCTTGAAAGCATTGATAAGACTGACAGTGGGTCCATTGACATGGAGTGGATACGGAATGAAATAAAGACAACCATGGAAAATGTCGGAGAAATAAAAGATTATTTGAGTCAGCAGCGGGATCTTTATTTTTCCACGCCGAAGGGATGGCCGGTTGCCGGGAGATTAACATCGTCATATGGCAGGAGAGAGCACCCGAAGTCTCGTAGAAGAGATTTCCATAGCGGTGTCGACATAGCTGCAGGTCCGGGCACACCTGTTACAGTAACAGCGGACGGCATTGTGAGTTTTTCAGGATGGGCGGGAGGAAACGGCAACCTTGTGGTTGTTGAACATGGCCACGGTTATTCTACATTTTACGCTCATAACAAGAAAGTAAATGTGAAAGTTGGTCAGGAAGTTCGTAGAGGTGACATCATAAGCTTTATCGGTTCCACTGGTAACTCTACGGGTCCGCATGTTCATTATGAGGTATGGAAAGAGGGCAAATCAATGAATCCGTATAAATTTATGAAAGGGAGGTCGTGATGTTTCATAAAAATCATGAAAAACTGGAATCCTTTCTCGGAAATAATACCGTGTTTAAGGGAGAGATTGAAACCAGGGGGACGCTGAGGGTTGAGGGCACTGTTGAGGGAAACATTAATGCTGACTGGGTTATTGTCGGAGAAAAATCACATATTAAAGGTGACATCGCGGCACGGGGCATCGTTGTTGGCGGGCGTGTTGATGGCAATCTAAAAGGGAAAGAAATAGTTGAAATAAAAAATAAAGGTCAGATTCACGGCCAGATCTTCACGAGCAAGCTGTCTATAGTAGAAGGCGCAATTTTTGACGGCAAGTCTTCTATGCATGCTGAAGAGGCGAAGATTATCGAGCTCCAGACCAAAGAAAAAGCTCGCTAGTTAATTACCAGTACCACGGGTAGGGTCCATACAACCGGTGATGAGATGGATATGACCAGTAGTACGGATATGGAATATAGTACGGGCTGTAATAATAGGGATCATAATAATATTCAGACCAGAAATAACGCTCCTCTTTCCAGAGAAACAGTTCTATAGATTCAATGAGCGGATATGAATATTCAAGATCACCGAGCATTTTTGTCCTCGTACCGGTTAGTCGTCCGGCTATGGTGATATAGCGGCCTTCTTTATAGATCAACGGATCAAGCATTTTTGATGACGACACGATAAATCTTCCTTCAGAAAGATCTCTGTTGATGAAATAGCCATACCGACCAAGCGGTGACTGTACAATTTCGATCTCCGTACCCTGGTCCGAATTCTTCGTTTCTGATATTATGCCTCCGAGAATAAACACGTTATTTTCATACGCAGATGAATTTTCAAGGATATTCTTGAATGGAACATTCCGGATTGCCTGCTGGCGGACTTCCTTTGAAATGACGTGACTGCATGAGATCACGAATAAAACGATTAGTGACACTATCACATAGTTATATCTGCCCATATTTAATCCTTATATATTATTTTTATCATTTTTATGGAAATACTGCAAGCCTTTGTATGTATACACTGCCAGATCAATGAGCGGGAGATATATGAGGAGTTTTATTGTTGTATCATTAATAAAATCATACATCTGCAAAGTTCTTATTGAATTTAGACTTTTCTGTAGGTTATTCTATTACGCTTTCTATCAAAATCTTTGGGAGGGTCTTTAATGGCTAAGAAGTCTTCTAAAAAATATGTCTACTTTTTCGGTGATGGTAAAGCCGATGGTAAAGCTGCTATGAAGAATCTTTTGGGCGGTAAAGGTGCAAATATTGCCGAGATGACAAATCTTGGCATCCCTGTTCCTCCAGGATTTACTGTTACTACCGAAGTCTGCACCCTTTTTTACAAAAATAACCGTAAATATCCCCGGGAACTAAAAGGTCAGCTTGACAAGGCTCTGGCCAGGGTCGAGAAGATTATGGGAAAGAACTTCGGTGATCTTCAGGATCCGCTTCTCATGTCGGTGCGGTCCGGTGCTCGCAGCTCAATGCCGGGCATGATGGAAACCGTTCTTAATATCGGTCTGACAACAAAGACAATTCCGGGACTCATTAAAAAGACAGGTAATCCACGCTTTGTATATGACGCATATCGTCGTCTCATGATGATGTACTCTGATGTCGTTATGGAAAAGGCAGGAGGCATTGAACCGGCAACGGACCATGACGGGATACGCCACAAGCTGGAAACTGCCCTTGATAGAGTGAAAAAGACGAACGGTTATAAAAACGACACAGACCTTACCGTTGACGACCTAACCAGGCTTTGTGACGAGTTTAAGGTCATTATCAGGGATACCCTTGGAAAGGATTTCCCTGATGATCCACAGGAACAGCTCTGGGGCGGTATGGGTGCTGTTTTTCAGTCATGGATGGGAAAAAGGGCTGTATCATACAGAAAGATTGAAAAGATACCGGGGGACTGGGGAACCGCTGTTAATGTACAGGCTATGGTATTCGGAAATACAGGGGATACCTCTGCTACAGGTGTTGCTTTCACCCGAAACCCTGCAACCGGTGAAGACATGTTCTTTGGTGAATGGCTTCCGAATGCACAGGGAGAGGATGTTGTGGCAGGTCTGAGGACTCCTAATCCGGTGAATGAAGCCGGAAAAACAGAAGATACTATGCACCTTCACTCACTGGAACGAGCAATGCCAAAACTGTACAAGCAGTTATTCGGCATCCAGAAAAAACTGGAAAGACACTATACAGACATGCAGGACATTGAATTTACCATTGAAGAAGGAAGGCTATGGATGCTGCAAACGAGGGTGGGGAAGCGCAATGGACAGGCCGCGATACGCATGGCTGTTGAAATGGCAAAGCAAAGGCTGATCTCCAAGGAGACAGCAGTTCTTCGCGTGAAACCCGACCAGATAGATGAACTTCTTCATCCGAGCGTTGATCCGGATGAAGAGAAAAGGGCGATTGAACTGGCGAAGGGTCTGCCCGCTGGACCCGGAGGGGCCTTCGGAAAGGTCGTCTTTACTGCCGATGATGCCGAGAAATGGGCGACGAGGGGTGAAAAGGTGATACTCGTCAGAAACGAGACATCTCCTGAGGATGTCCATGGCATGCATGCTGCAGAGGCGATTCTTACTGCAAAGGGAGGTATGACAAGCCATGCCGCCCTTGTTGCACGTGGATGGGGAAAGTGCTGTATCGTAGGCTGTTCAGCACTCCATATAGATATACCCAATAAAGTAATTACGGTGAACGGCAACCAGATTAAAGAGGGTGACTGGATAACCCTGAATGGAACAAAAGGCCGTGTGTATGAAGGCAAGCTGAGTCTCCTCCCTGCAGATCCGGAGCACAATAAATGGTACAAGGAACTCATGAAATGGGCTGACACGTTCAGATCCCTGAAGGTCAGGACTAACGCTGATACACCGGAGGATTCCAGCAATGCCAGAAATTTTGGAGCTGAGGGTATCGGGCTCTGCAGAACCGAGCATATGTTCTTCGGCCCTGACCGAATAAAAGCGGTACGGGAGATGATTCTTTCAGAGGATCTTCAGGGCAGAAAGAAAGCGCTCGTAAAGATTCTGCCTTTTCAAAAAGGTGATTTTGTTGGAATATTCAAAGCAATGCAGGGGCTGCCGGTAACTATCAGGCTTCTGGACCCGCCGTTGCATGAATTTCTTCCTCATACTGAAGCAGAACTGAAGGAACTTGCCGAAGACATGGGAGTATCGTTCGCAACGCTTGATGCGAAGAACAAATCGCTCCATGAGTTTAACCCGATGCTCGGCCACCGGGGATGCCGGCTCGGTGTGACCTATCCTGAAATATATGAAATGCAGACACAGGCGATCATGGAAGCGGCTTGCGAACTAAAGAAACAGAAAACAAAAGTGATTCCTGAGATTATGATCCCGCTTGTCGGCCATGTCAATGAGCTTGCGGCTATGAAAAAAGTGGTTATATCTACTGCGGATGCTGTTCAGAAAGAGTACGGTGTGAAGGTCCCGTATACTGTTGGCACAATGATAGAACTGCCACGCGCATGTGTCACCTCAGACGAAGTGGCAGCAATCGCAGATTTCTACTCATTTGGAACGAATGATCTTACTCAGACAGTTTACGGACTTTCGAGGGATGATGCTGGAAGGTTTCTCCCTTATTATGTCGAGAACAAGATTTTGGACGATGATCCGTTTATAACCATTGACCAGGATGGAGTTGGGGCTCTCATGAAAACTGCGGTTGAAAAAGGCAGAAAGGTTAAGAAGAATCTGAAGCTCGGTATTTGCGGTGAGCATGGTGGCGAGCCGAAATCAGTCGAGTTCTGCCATCAACTTGGGCTCGATTATGTGAGCTGTTCACCTTTTAGAATCCCGATTGCACGGTTTGCCGCTGCCCAGGCGACACTGAAGAAGAAATCGAAGAAAAGAGGGGGGTCCGGGAAAAAGAAATAGTTTCCTTCTTGAACGGGGCATATCAGCAAAAGAAGCATAAGGAATTGGCGTCTCTCTCCCCATGTGTGCGTAAGATTAACCCACCTGATAATTGTAATTTAAAGTTGACAAACAGCCGATAAATACGATAATAATCGTTATACGCTCATAGACTGGTTTGTAAAGGGAGGAGACGAACAGATGGGCTTAACAGAGGCGAAAAAGTATATTCAGCATCTGCACAAAAAACAGGACAATCCATATCTCTGGCCTGATTATCTCACGGGATTACCTGACAAATCAGCAATCATCAAGAAAATGGAGTCAGTGTATCCAAGACTCGGGTCGCATTCGATTGCCTATGTGCGTATTGCGAATATACACCCGTATCTCATAAAATATGGTGCCGACAGACATGCCGAGATTATCCAGTGGGCTGCCGCAATTCTTCATACAACATCAAAAAAATGCAAGGATAGCTTTGTTGGAACGCTCAGCACGCATGATTTCATTATTACATGCAGGACAAAAAATATGATGCAGATTTTCAATGAGGCACGCAGGATTTTTAATAGAAAGATTGAGTCGTTCTATACAAAGAAAGACCTTAAGAAAAGGACGACCCTTACATTCAAAAGAAACGGCGGAGAAAAAGTTGACATAGGACTGGTGACCCTCATTTCCGTTATTGTTGATAGCAAGCTGTCGACGAAAAGAAGCCATCTTATTCAGGATATGGGGAGGATATGTCAGGGCATTGAAGGTACCGGTGAAGATATCATTGTCATGAACGATGACATGATCAGCTGATGCTGCAAAAAGGTGCTTTGCGATGCACGTTTTTGTGCTTTTTAAGTCCTATCAAAGAGTAAGTACTTCTTTCATCATTCTTTAGTACCATTGCGCCGGCACCATTCCCATACGCAGATATGTTCTGAACATCTGATTATTCCCGAATACCGTTTGTCAAAGAGGGAATGATGTGTTCTCCCGTGAATGATTATCTTTACAGAATCAAAATACATATGCTAATCTTAATATCGTTCAATTTCATTCTGGAAAGGTGGTGAGCTATTGAGACTTGATAAAGATAATAAAGCGGCTCTGATTAATGACTTCAGGGTTCATGAGTCGGATACAGGATCGCCTGAGGTGCAGATAGCTATTCTGAGCAAAAGAATCGGATATCTTACCGAACACTTTAAAACTCATACAAAGGATCACCATTCCCGAAGAGGATTGCTGAAGCTTGTCGGCAGAAGAAGAAAATTGCTCGACTATCTAAAGACTTCGGACAGAAGAAGGTACGATGAAATTATTGCACGACTCGGTATAAGGAAATAGTCCATGAAAATAAATAGTGTTACTCTCGACGTTCGCGGAAAAGAATTAAGCCTGGAAACAGGAAGAATAGCACGGCAGGCAGATGGCTCTGTCCTTGCGCAATATGGTGATACCATTGTATTGGCAACTGCCGTAAGTAGTAAGACGGAAAGAGAAGGTATAGACTTTTTCCCCCTCACTATTGACTACCTTGAGAAGACATATTCCGCTGGTAAAATTCCAGGGGGATTTTTCAAGAGAGAAGGAAGGCCGACTGAAAAGGAAATCCTGACGTCCCGCCTTATTGATCGGCCGATGAGACCACTATTCCCAAAGGGATATCGGTGTGAGACTCAGGGGATCGTAAATGTCCTGTCCTATGGTGATGAGAATATCGCTGATATTCTGGGTATTGTTACGATGTCTGCTGCACTTGAAATATCTGATATACCATTTATGGGACCGGTGGGAGCTGTCAGAGTTGGTAGGATATCGGGTTCTCTTATAATCAATCCTGATATAAGAGAGTCTGAAGAATGTGATCTCGATCTCATTGTTGCAGGCACGGAAGAAGCGGTGATGATGGTCGAGGGAAGTGCTCAGGAGATGAGTGAGCAGGATGTTCTTGAGGCTATCGACATAGCTCACACAGAAATCAGGCGATTGTGTGCCTTGCAGCGGGAATTAAAGGATTTGACAGGAAAAGAAAAAAGACATATAAAACAAGAAGTTATAGACGATACATTAAAAACTACTATAACAAATATAGCGTTGGAGAAGATACAGCAAACTATTATAATTCCGGACAAATTACGGAGACAGACAGCTCTTGATGAGATGCTGATTGCCGTTATCGATCAGCTGAATACCGGTGAGAATGATATTTCCGGCGATATTGCTTCGACCTTTAATGAGATCGAACGAGATCTTGTTCGGAATATGATTTTACATGACAATAAACGGGCGGACGGGAGATCGCCCGAAGGCATCAGGCATATAACATCATCTGTTGGCATATTGCCACGAACACATGGATCAGCCCTTTTTATCCGTGGAGAAACACAGTGTCTGGCTGTTGTAACCCTTGGAACTGCTGATGATGAGCAAAGGATAGATTCTCTTGATGGGGAGTCATCAAAGACCTTTATGCTTCATTATAATTTTCCTCCCTTCAGTGTTGGTGAGGTACGGCCCTTGCGATCACCAGGCAGGCGGGAAATTGGACACGGCATTCTTGCCGAGAGAGCTCTGAAGGCCGTTATACCCCTTAGAGAGGATTTCCCGTACACAGTCAGAATTGTCTCGGATATCCTTGAATCAAACGGCTCATCGTCCATGGCCACGGTCTGTGGCGGTTCGCTGGCCTTGATGGACGCTGGTGTTCCGATCAAAGCGCCGGTAGCTGGCATTGCGA
>JBFGJU010000058.1:0-9537 GCA_041577035.1 Thermodesulfovibrionales bacterium
AATTTCATGACAACAGAAACAGAGAAAAACTCCTTTGAGAGAATAATTGACAAAGTCTGGGATCTTTTTGCATCGATAAAGTTTGCGGTAATTATTTTTGCTGTCATATCACTAACGTCAATTGTTGGAACGATCCTCGAACAAAACGCAGAACCGGAAAAGAATATTCAGATTCTTTCAAAGATCTTTGGCGAATCAACAGCGCCATCCCTCTATATTATTCTGGACAAACTGCACTTCACTTCGATGTACAATTCCTGGTGGTTTATTCTCCTGCTGCTTCTTTTCGCTGCTAACCTGATCATCTGCTCTATTGACCGTCTTCCGAGAATTCTCAGGCTGGTCAGGGAGTCCATTCGTCCTGTTTCGTTGGAACGACTCAATAAGCTATCGATCAGAAAAACGACGTCGATCGCCGGGAAAGGGCATCAGAGTAAGGAGCAGATCATATCAGCACTTCAGAAAATCGGTTTTTCTCCTTCTGAACACGCTGACAGCTCCGGGATACAGCTCTATGCTGAGAAAGGTAATGTTACCCGATTAGGCGTCTATATCACTCACTTCAGCGTCCTCGTAATCCTTGCGGGTTCCATCATTGGCATATACTTTGGATTTAACGCCTATCTGCCGCTGAATGAAGGTGAAACATCTTCTGTCGCTTATCAGGGGGGTTCGCCGATACCGCTCGGGTTTGAAATCCGCTGTGATAATTTTGAAGTTGACTTCTACGGGTCCAGTGACCGACCGAAGGATTTTAAAAGCTGGCTTACCGTCATGAAGGACGGGAAAGAAGTAATCAGAAAGTCGATTGAAGTTAATGATCCTTTAACGTACAATGGTATCACCTTTTACCAGTCCAGTTATGGTTCGTCTCCGGACACAACCAGAGGGATTTTCGTTTTCAGAGTCTATGCCACAGATGGAAAATCCATTGAAATCAATCCGCGGATTGGTGATACCTTCACCATCCCGGGCACGTCCATTACCGGTGAGATAGTGCGTTTTAACCCGGCACTTTCAATAGATGCAAGCGGCAGGCCGTTCCAATATTCTCAGCAAATGACCAATCCTGCGGTTTACATAGAATTTAAGGAGAAAGAAAAGAAAAAATATTCTGGATGGCTGCTGAAAAGATATCCGCAAACGTGGGATCTTCCTGACGGCAATCGCGTGGAATTTCTGGAATACTGGGGAGTTCAATATACCGGACTACAGGTCAGAAAAGACCCCGGCGTATTTCTGGTATATTTGGGATGTCTTATTATGGTCGCGGGTCTGTACATCACCTTCTTCATGAGCCACAGAAAAGTCTGGATACAGCTTTTGCCAGGCCGGAATAATACAGACATCGTCATTGGGGCCCTGGCAAATAAAAACAGGGCTTCCTTTGAACGGAAGATTGAAAAACTGCTTCATATCCTGACTGCTGATCACAAAGGGAGGGCATAACATGGACAGTTCTGTTTTTTTCGGGGTTTCAACTATTGCATATTTTCTGGCGATGATCTCTTACATTTCTTTTCTGGCCTTCAGGAAAACGCAGATCGGCATTATCGCAACCACCATTACCATAGCGGGCTTTGCTTCTCAGACGGCCGCAATTGCACTGCGGTGGATCGAATTCAAGGATGTCGGACAGATGGGGTGGTTGAGGGCTGCACCGCTGACGAATCTGTACGAGTCTCTTGTCTTTTTTGTCTGGTGTGTGATTCTGGCCTATCTTATCATAGAATTCAGATACAGGAACCGTTCATTTGGTGCTTTTATTACTCCTATCGCAGGCTTGGCCCTTGCCTACATTGATCTGTCCGGCATGTCAAAAGACATTCAGCCTCTTGTTCCCGCTCTGCAGAGCAACTGGCTGCTTGCCCACGTCCTGATGAGCTTTATTGCCTATGCAGCGTTTGCAATCTCTTTCAGCACCGGGCTCATGTACCTTATGGTGAGGACAGAAAAAAAGAGCGAGCCAATATATATTTTCTGGACTGTTATGCTCAGTGTTTTTATCATTCTTCTTTCTGGAATGGGTTTCGACTATATCAAATTTAAAATTGCTGTATCGGGACATGAAGAACTTATTCAAAACTATCTTTTTAAGGCGACCTTCAGGAGCAGTTCAACTGCCACCATGATAGTGAGCTGGCTTGGGGCCGGTGCTATCGTGTTTGTCATATGGCAGTTCGGAAGTCATATGAAGAAAGTAATCACAGGATTTGGGATTACTCATGACATCCTTGATGATATAACCTATAAGAGCATAGCCATCGGGTTTCCGGTTTTTACCCTCGGCGGGCTCATTTTTGGCGCCATATGGGCTGATCAGGCGTGGGGAAAATACTGGACATGGGATCCAAAAGAGACATGGTCGCTCATCACATGGTTCTTTTATGCGTTTTATCTTCACAGTCGTCTGTTACGGGGATGGAGGGGGAAAAAAGTTGCGGTTGTGGCGGTGCTCGGATTTCTAGCGGTCATTTTCACCTATCTGGGAGTAAATCTCCTGCTGTCCGGATTGCATAGTTATGGTGGTCAATAAATATGTAGAGGGAAGAACCGTTCCGGATTCAATGCCTGCACTGAACAGGATAAAAGGAAACCCGGAACTGTCTGTGGCTATCCGGAAAACATCTTCTGATGTCTGTAATGCGTTTACGCCGAACAGTATTAATTGAGGAATTCCGCAATGAAAACATCTGATCATGGTTCTTTAGAAATATTTCGGCTGTATTCGAAAGGCATGGCAGGTACCAAGAACACAGGAATACCCGAATCATGACAGGTTTCTACTTTATCCTCGCTGTTTTGCTAATCATTTTATGTGTCAGCCTTTTAAAGACATATTCTTACAAAAAAACATTAGCTGATATAACAGTCGCCATCAAGAAAGCTGAGGGCAGCAAGTTCAAGACAAGAGTTTTGGTTTCCAAGAGTGATGAGACAGCCATTCTGGCATCGAACATTAATTCGCTTCTTTCCGAACTGGAGAAGGCCCAAGAGTCTATTGACTCTTACCAGGCCGATAGCGATAGATATATCGAAAAAATGGCTTCAATAGGAGAAGTTGCTGCTACGGTTGCTCATGAAATAAAAAATCCTCTTGCAGGAATAAGCGGTGCCCTTCAGGTGCTCGCAGAAGACTTTCCGAATGACAGTCCGCGCAGAGAAATAGCCAATGACATTCTGAACGAGATAGAGAGGCTTGATATGGCCGTGAAAGACCTTATCTTTTATGCAAAGCCTCCTGATCCGGTATTGACCCTGACAGATATCGCGGTTCTCCTTAATTCCGTCAGTGATTCTGTAAGAAACCAGGCTCAGAAACAAAACGTGACAATTTCCTTGAAATCGGATAACATACCAAAAATCATGGCAGATCCGTTCCAGCTTGAAAAAGCGTTATTACATGTAGCCGTTCATTCGCTCCATGAAATGGAGGATGGGGGGAAACTGACTATCACCGCAGATAACCGGCATGAGGACAACGCCGTAGAGATATGTTGTGTTGATACAGGAGCTGGAATGCAGAAAGAATCTCTCAGAGACGTGTTCAAACCTCGGTTTTCGACACGGTATGCAGGCAGTGGATTAGGGCTTGCCATAAGTAGGAATATTATTGAAAGTCACAAGGGCATGATCGAAGTCGAAAGTTCAATGGGCAATGGAACCACATTTCGGATAACGCTTCCTGTTGAGGGCTAGCGGTGGAAAAAGCGAAAATACTCATAATTGATGACGAAAAACTTCTTCGCTGGTCTCTTGAGCAGAACCTCACCAAGGAAGGATATGTCGTAATTTCTGCCGAATCCGGCATGAAAGGGCTTAAGCTTCTGTCAGAAGATCAGCCCGATATTGTGCTCCTGGATATTCATCTGCCGGATATTTCAGGCATCAATATCCTTGAAAAAATAAAGAAAGAAAAGAAGCATCCGATCGTCATCATGATTACAGCGTTCGGCGATATTGAGACTGCTGTCAAAGCCATTAAACTCGGCGCTTATGATTTCGTTGAAAAGCCATTCAACCTCGACAAACTGAAGATACTCCTTTCAAAGGCGGTTGAAACCGGTTCATTGCGAGAAGAAGTTTCCCACTTCAAATCTCAATTGACCAGTCAGTTCAGTATGAACAGTATTGTCGGTCAATCAGACCAGATGAAGGAAGTAAAAGCACTTGTCAAGAAAGTTGCACAGAGTGACGCTTCCACGATATTTCTCCATGGAGAAAGCGGTACGGGCAAGGATCTTATTGCAAAAGTAATCCATTACAGCAGCGAGAGATCAGACAAACCATTTATGGATATAAACTGTACAGCACTTCCTGAAACTCTGATCGAGAGTGAACTCTTTGGATATGAGAAAGGTGCTTTTACAGACGCAAAAGTGATGAAAAAGGGATTTTTTGAACTTGCTGACGCCGGGACCATATACCTTGACGAAATAGCTGATATGAAGAGCAGTACCCAGGCGAAGTTATTAAAAGTTATTGAAAACAAAACATTCAAGAGAATCGGTGGCGTCAAGGATATCGCAGTGGATATACGAATTATTGCATCGTCAAACAAGAATATCGAAGAAGAGATAAGAAATGGAAATTTTCGTGAAGATCTTTACTACCGGCTCCAGGTTATACCGTTACGGCTTCCACCACTCAGGGAGCGGTCGGAAGATATCATTTTTCTGACTAATGCATTTATTAATCAGTTTAATAACGAATTCAAGAAACATGTGCTGGGTATATCAAAAGAAGTCAAAAAATCTTTTCTGGATTATCACTGGCCGGGGAACATAAGGGAACTCAAGAATGTTATTGAACGGGCAATGATCCTTGAGAATGAAGAATACATTCTGCCTGAGCATCTTCCGATTGAGCTATCGAAACAGAATAATCCCCAAAAAGAAATATCAGACAGCCGGGTGACGATACCACCCGGAGGCCTGAACATCGAACTGGTTGAAAAAGAATTGATAACACAGGCATTGGAACAGTCAAAATGGAACCAGACAAAGGCTGCCAAACTGTTGAATCTGACAAGAGACGCCCTGCGGTATAGAATGCAGAAATTCGGCATCATGAACCAGAGGCCCTGAGGATTAGCATGTTTCTTGCAAGGTATTACGCTATATTTTTTATGCCATGAAAATACTTGTTGTTGATGATGAACAGCTTGTTCGGTGGTTTCTCGACCGGGCGCTCAAAAAAAGCGGTCACGAAGTCATTGTTGCAGGCAATATTACCGAAGCTTCGGCAATACTTAATAAAGGAAAAATCGATATTGTTTTTCTGGATCTAAAAATGCCTGAGGGATATGGCACAGACCTTATCGATAAAATGGGTGATTTCCCTCGAAGGCCAAAAATTGTCGTCTGTTCAGCGTTCATCACATCTGATTATGAAGAGAGATTCAGACGCGAAGGTATTCATATACTCAAGAAGCCTTTTAAACTGGAGGAGCTGAATCAGACTCTTGACACCTGCCTGAAGGCCTGATATCCGCCTTGTGCTCAGCCGTCCCGTTCCCTCTCATTTTCTGCTTGACTCTCAATCCTGTTATCATTAACAATACTGAAATCGTATGAAAGCTCTTGTTACCGGTGCGCCGGGTTTTATTGGCAGCCATCTTGTTGAATCCCTCATCAAAAAAGGCTACACCGTTACCTGCCTCACCAGAAAAACATCACATCACAGGTGGATAGAACACCTTGATATCTTTCGTATATATGGCGATTTATCTGACCCGTCATCGTACCGGAATGATTTGACGGAATACGACGTTGTTTTCCATGTAGCCGGGGTGACAAAGGCTACCACGGAAAGAGACTTTTTTATAGGCAATACAGAAAATACCAGGAAACTATTGCAGGTCATTGGAGATACTCAGTCTCATATAAAGAGATTTGTTTTCCTGAGCAGTCATGCCGCAGTAGGGCCCAGTCATAATGGAATTCCGGTTAATGAGGGCTCACCTCCACGGCCGGTTTCAGCATACGGCAGAAGCAAGCTGGAAGCGGAAAAACAGGTTTATGCGTTTGAGAATACCATACCATTCAGTATTATAAGACCGCCTGCAGTCTACGGTCCGCGGGATACTGATTTTCTGCTGCTTTTTAAAGCAATTAAGAATGGTTTTTATCCCTACTGGGGGGAATGTCACTATTCTTTGCTGTATGTTCAGGACCTCGTTAACGGTATCGTATTATCAGCCGAAAGGCATGAGGCTGAAAACCAGATTTTTTTTCTTTCGAACAGCATTTATTACACGAACGATGAAATAGCAAAGGAAATTTCATCTGCCCTCGGCACAAGAGCTCTGAAATTACGCCTGCCTCGTCCCTGTATGCCTTTTTTGGCATTTCTGAGCGAAAAATTTAATCAAAGGAGTATAATGAATAGAGAGAGGGTGAAAGATTTTCAATACTCAAACTGGACGTGTGATGCCGGCAAGGCAAAAGAAGAAATCGGGTTTGAATCAACAATATCATTACGGGAAGGAATAAAATGGACAGCAGACTGGTACAGAATTCACAAATGGCTGTAGAGAAGAGATCCGATCTGTTTGACCGATGTTACCGCTTCACAAAAGCTCGCGAACTCATGGATTCCTCTCTTTATCCTTATTTCAGAGTCATCGAAAGTGCTCAGGAACCCGAAGTCATTATAAACGGGACCAAAATGGTCATGGTTGGTTCGAATAATTATCTGGGGCTGACGAATCACCCTGCTGTCAAACAAGCCTGCACTGAAGCAGTCAAGAAATATGGCTCAGGATGTGCCGGATCAAGATTTCTGAACGGAACGCTCGATATTCACGTTCAGCTGGAAGAGAGACTGGCTCAGTTTATTCGCAAGGAGACGGCTCTTGTCTTTTCGACCGGATTCCAGGTAAATCTCGGGGTGATATCCGCACTTATTGGCAAAGATGACGTTGTCATAATAGACAAGATGGACCATGCCAGTATCATCGACGGCTGTAGACTCTCGTATGGTGAAGTAAAGAAATTCAGACATAATGACATGTCGGATCTTGAGCGGCTGCTCATTGAGTATAAAGATAAGAAGAAGCTTATTGTGGTTGACGGTGTCTTCAGCATGGAGGGGGATATTATCAGTCTGCCGGATGTTGTCGATCTGGCAAGGAAATATAATGCGCGGGTAATGGTCGATGATGCGCATGGCATCGGGGTCCTCGGAAGAACCGGGCGTGGCACAGCTGAACATTTTGGCCTTGAGAAGGAAATTGACCTGATCATGGGAACGTACAGCAAATCACTTGCCTCGATCGGCGGTTTTATTGCCGGGGAAGAACAGGTAATACACTATATCAAACATTTTGCGCGATCACTGATTTTCAGCGCCAGTCCTCCTCCTGCATCCGTAGCAGCAGTGAGTGCTGCTGTGAATATCATCGACAATGAACCCGAACGCATTCAAAGGCTATGGAAAAACACGACAAAAATGAAGCACGGCTTTGAATCCCTCGGATTTGATACCGGGAAAAGCCAGACCCCTATTATCCCGGTGCTCGTTGGTGACGATCTTATGGCATTTAAAACGGCTCTTATGCTGCAGAATGAAGGCATTTTTGCCAATGTAGCAGTCAGTCCTGCAGTAGCAAATGGCAGAGCACTCATCAGGACAAGCTATATGGCAACACATACAGATGAACAGCTTGACCGGGTGTTACATGCTTTTGAAAAAGTAGGAAAAATTCTTGGAATCATTTGATGATTGAAGTCTCGGAGGTTCAAGAAAAAGACCTCGACGACTTTATATCATGGCCGGTATCACTCTATAGGGATCTTCCTCTTTATACGCCGCCCCTCATGAAAGACATGCGCGTGCAGCTCTCTGAAAAAAATCCTTTCTTCAGGCATGCTCAGTCACAATATTATCTGGCAAAGAAAAACAATCAGAACATCGGCAGGATCATTGCCACGATCAATTCCAGGCACAATATGTTTCACCATGATAAAACCGGGTTTTTCGGTCTTTTTGAATGTATCAATGATATCTCTGCAGCCGGCGCCCTGTTTGACCAGGCCGGGGAATATCTCAGGGCTGCAGGAATGAATGTTATGCGCGGCCCTCTGAATTTTTCGACAAATGAGGAATGCGGTTTTTTGCTGGAAGGACATCAGACAGCCCCGATGATCATGACTCCCTATACCCCCCCATATTATAATCGCCTTGCTGAGCAGTATGGTATGCACAAAGCAAAGGATCTGTATGCATACCGTTATGTTATAGAACAGCAGTTACCTGAAAAAGTCCTTCGCGTTGCTTCGATCGCTGAAAAGAGAAATATAACCGTCAGACATATCAACAAAAAAGAATTTGATAAAGAAATGCTTGTCTTTAAATCGGTATATAACGCCGCCTGGGAAAGAAACTGGGGTTTCGTACCGCTGACAGATGAAGAATTGTGGTATCTGGGGGAACGGTTAAGACCAGTCGTGAATCCTGAACTCATACTTGTTGCCGAACATAAAGATCAACCCGTTGGTTTTTTGGGGATGCTGCCTGATTTTAATGTAGTCCTCAGGCATATGGCCGGAAGACTCAATCCCTTAACCGCGCTGAAGGGACTCTATTACGCCAAAAAAATCAGGGATGCGAGAGTGCTGCTCTTCGGTATCAAGAGGGAATACCGGCATAAAGGTGTGGATGCCCTGCTCTTCACGGCGGGATTCAAAAATTTAAAAAAAGTCGGGTATACAAGCGTGGAATTTTCATGGATACTCGAGGACAACCATGCGGTTCAGAGGATCATTAAAATGATCGGAGGCACGTTATATAAAACATTCAGGATTTATGAAATACCCTTATAATTTCCTGCATACAAGGACGGTGTTGACACCACCGAATCCAAAGGAATGAGAAACAGCAGTCTGTATGTCACGTTCCATCTTTTCCGTTACAATATTCACGGCACAGGCATGATCCTGTTCAGAAATATTTATGGTTGGAGGAATAATACCTTCCTTCAGGGACATCAGGCTTGTAGCAACCTCAAATGCTCCTGATGCCGCAAGCATATGCCCTGTCATTGCCTTGATCGCTGAAGCTGGAATTTTTGATGCATGCTCACCATACACCATCCCGATCGCCTCCGACTCTGCCTGATCACCAAGATATGTTCCTGTTCCGTGCGTGTTGAGGTAATCCACCTGCTTTGATACAAGAGACGCCTCCTGCAGAGCCCTGATCATGGCCCGCGCCTGTCCCGCAGCATCCGGCTTTGTCTGATGAAATGCGTCTGCCGTGTTGCCATATCCTGTAATCTCCCCATATACAGTTGCTCCTCTGTTAGCGGCACAATCATTCCGTTCGAGTACCATAATACATGCCCCTTCCGCAAGAACGAATCCGTCCCTGCTGCGATCAAACGGCCTGCTTGCCGAAACCGAAGTTCTCTTTGACAGGGCGCCCGAAACACCATATCCCTCGAGGCATAGTCTGCAGACAGCGGCATCCGCCCCCCCTGCCACTACCGGACCGCGGTATCCACTTCGCAGCAGCCGATATGCCTCTCCTACTGCA
>JBFGJU010000059.1:0-9491 GCA_041577035.1 Thermodesulfovibrionales bacterium
ACATCGGTTACGGCTTTCATGTCTGTTGGTCCGAAAGCTGCTGGATTCGCAGTCCTCGGCAGGGTGTTCCTCATCGCGTTCGGTTCGGTCAGAATGGATTGGTCTGCAGTGCTTATTCCGATAGCAATACTCACGATGGGTGTCGGCAATATCGTTGCACTTTCGCAGACCAATATCAAGAGGATGCTGGCATATTCTTCAATAGCCCATGCCGGGTATGTACTCCTCGGCATTATAGCGGGAACCGGGGAAGGACTGGCAAGTGTCATGAATTATCTGCTTATTTACGCATTCATGAATATCGGGGCTTTCGCTGTCATCATAATGCTCAGAACAGAGGGCTTTAAGGGTGATACCATAACGGATTACGAGGGGCTTGCAAAATCTCACCCATTGGCGGCTGCGCTTATGCTTGTCTTTATGTTTTCCCTTACCGGTATACCCCCTACCGCAGGATTCATGGGGAAATTGTATATATTTATGAGCGCTGTTAATGCCGGATATACGTGGCTCGTCGTTGTCGCTGTCATATTTAGTGCCATCTCGGCTTACTTCTATCTCAGAATTGTGATGTACATGTACATGCGAGAGCCAAAAGAGACAGTGAGTCTCGCTGCAACGCCCGCCCTCGGCATTGCACTTGCCATAACAGCAGCAGCGGTCATCATCATAGGAGTTTTGCCATCAGCAGTTGTTAGTTTTGCACGCGCTGCTGTCGCCGGATTCTGATCTGACAGGTTGTCTGCTATTTATAGTCTGCTCGTCTTGCCAATTTCTTGAAAACAGCGTTATTGTTATAGTATAGTTTTTGAGCGCCGAAGTGGTGGAACCTGGTAGACACGCACGGTTGAGGACCGTGTGGGGAAACCCATGCGGGTTCGAATCCCGCCTTCGGCACCATACTCTGGTTTAGTGAACGAGCCGCGGCTGAAGAACCGGTTTATCCGGGGGGCCAGAGCATGGCTCTGCCGCCGAGCAGATGAAGATGTATATGATAGACGCTTTGCCCTGCCTCGGGATTTGTATTCATGATGAGCCGGAAACCACGTTCTGCGATATTCTTTTCAACAGCTATTCTGTTTGCCACCTGAAAAAGATGTCCTATCAGGACATTATCCTCTGGTGACAGATCAAGTGTTGTCGATATGTGTTTTTTGGGAATAACGAGTACATGCACAGGAGCCTGCGGATTTATGTCATTAAAGGCAATGGCAAGATCATCCTCAAAAAAGATCCGTGCCGCTAATTTTCTCGAAAGAATTTTGCAAAAAATGCATTCTGAACTCATGTGCTGCTCCGTTGTTCGTATCGATGTTCAAGCTCCGCAAAGATATCCTGATAGCTGATTTCCTGTTCTTTCATCAATACCATACAGTGGAACCAGAGATCTGCTATTTCATGAATCAGTCTCACGCGATCTCCGTCCTTTGAAGCCATAATAACTTCAGTCGATTCTTCACCAATCTTTTTCAGAATCTCATCCATCCCTTTGGCGCACAGATGGGACACATATGAATGATCTGACGGCCTACGCCTTCTTTCGGCAATAATGTCCTGAATATCGTCAAGAATCATCTTGTTTCCCATAAACATCTTCTGCGGAGAAGACTTTATCCGAAATAGTGTGTCCCTGGATATCCGTGAAAAAACATGACCGATGACCGGTATGACACGCGCCGGGGCCTTTCTGTTCAACCCGAATAAGAATCGTATCTTTATCACAGTCATACAAAATCGTTTTTACCTCCTGCACATGACCTGATGTTTCGCCTTTTTTCCACATTTTTTTACGGGATCGTGACCAGAAGTGCGTGTAACCGGACGAACGGGTTTTTTCCAGCGCCTCCCTGTTCATATATGCCATCATGAGGACCTCGTTGGTGTCGGCATCCTGTATAATTGCAGGTATAAGGCCTTCGCTATTGAATGTAAGATCGGATTGTTTCATCTCTATACAACGCCCTTACAACTTATAACCGATTTTTCTCAGAAACTCTTTACGGTGCGCTTTGTCCTCAGGTGTTTCAATGCCTCTGGGAGCAAAACCATCGATGACTCCCATTATACCCTTACCCTGGTCTGTTTCTGCAACAATAACGTCGACGGGATTTGCCGTGGCACAGAAGACCCTGCAGACTTCCGGACAGTTCTTTATCTGATTAAGGATGTTGATTGGAAAGGCGTTTTTCAGCAAAATGCAAAAAACGTGTCCAGCGCCAATATTCTGGAGATTACGCACGCACTGTGATACAAGGCCACTGTTATTGCCTTCGGTACGTATCAGGCACGGGCCTGAGGCTTCGGTGAACGCCAGGCCGAACTGGGCCTGTGGGATGGTTGTTGCAATAATTTCATACAGATCTTCTGCAGTCTGGATGAAATGCGTCTGTCCAAGGATGATATTACATTCCTCCGGCATTTCGATTTTCACCGTTTTGAATTCCATCAGCTTTCCTCCCTTATAAATAGGTAGTAACTTTTAATGTTTTAGAGTACATTATTCTTAGCTATTACAGGCAATTGTTATATGCTATAATGAAAATATTTTTTTTCTGAAGATGTCAAGCTTTAAATTTCATAGAGCGCTCATGGGCATAATCGTTGTTATGTTTTGTGTATTTCCGACCCGGGCGCACGGACAGTCTGTTGAAAACTTTAGGGTAAAAGCCGAAAACAACAGTATTGTTGTCTCCTTTTCGCTTGCACTGAACCAAAAGAGCGCTCAAGAGATTAAACAGGGACTGGACAAGGATATACGATTTTATATAGATCTTTTTCGGGCATGGAAAGTATGGCCTGATGAATTCGTGCTCGGGAAAAAATATTTGAGAACACTGAAATCAGATCCGATCAAGAAGGAACATGTTGCATCGTCGAATGATGGCAGCATCATAATAGAAAAACGATTCAGATCCCTGGAATCAATGCTTGACTGGTCATTGTCTGTCAATGACGTGCAGCTTACCAATACCGAGAATCTGGAGCCCGGATCGTACTTTGTCAAGGTCACGATAGAGTCAAGAGTGAGAAATCTCCCCCCGGTGATCGGCTATCTGTTTATTTTCCTGCCGGAAAATGAATTTAAGATTGAAAAGAAATCTTCTCGGTTCTTGTTGAAATGATGAAAATGAAAAATCTGCGCTTTATAATGCTTCTCCTGGCAATAACAGCCTTTGTCATCCTGTTGTTTGGAATAGAAATATACTTCATGCGAATCGAGAACATTCCCGTTATGACGAAGCTTATTCTGTTTGTACTTCTCAACTTGAACATTGTCGCTCTTCTTACCCTTGTTTTCTTTATAGGAAAGAGTCTGATGAAAATCTACCTGGAGAGAAAACATAAAATTCTCGGGTATAAGTTCAAAACAAAATTTGTTGTCATCCTGGTTATGCTTACCCTGATTCCGTCGATCTTTCTCTTCGTTGTTTCCAGTGGTATTGTTACAAAATTTTTCGACAGATGGTTTGACCCGCAGATAAAAGAACCACTCAATCAGTCGATCGAGATTGCGATGTCTGCCTATGAAATGCAGAGACAGCAGACACTGCTCTACGCAGAGGCTATTGTGGCAGGGAAAAATGTTCCGGATAACTTAACGGTTACTGTTATGAAAGACATGCCCGCAAATGCATCCGAAACAGTTAGGGCGGGCTTCGAAGGAAAGGCTGATACCGAAGTAATAACAGGAGAGGAAGGCGATATTATACGGGCGGTCGTTCCCAAGTACAGAAGAGGGAGACAGAGAGGTATTGTTATTGTCGAGTCTTTTGTCAGTAAGAATATCAGTGAGAATGCCGAGGCAATACGGGAAGCCTATCAGAATTATATGGCGCTCGAGTCATGGAAGACCCCGATAAAAATAAATTATCTCCTAGTATTAAGTTTTTTCACTCTCTTGATTGTATTTACTGCTTTCTGGGCGGCGCTTCGGATATCACGGGGTATTATAGATCCGGTTCAGATGCTGGTTCAGTCGACTGAAGAAGTGGCAAATGGCAATCTGGATGTCGCTATAGATATTGATAGACATGATGAAATAGGACAGCTGGTGAATTCATTTAATAATATGGTTAAAGGATTAAAGGAAGGGTACAGAAGTCAATATGTGATTGAGAAGATAATTGAGAACATCAACTCTGGCGTAATATCACTTGATCCTTCAAGTCATATACTCATAATTAATTCAGCTGCATGTAAAATTCTTGATGTAGCTCCGGAGGATATTGTAAACAAACATTATTCCGAACTGGTTGCCAGACTGGGCTCTGAAGAACTGGCAGTGGCTATCAAAAGTATCAATATACGGGATTTCAAAAGACTTGAAAAAGAATTCAGAGTTACTATCGGTGAACGGCAGGTACTTCTGAAGATTTTCATTACGAGCCTGAGAGACAAGAAGAACTTTCTTGGTACATTGGTTGTTTTTGATGACCTGACGGAAATAGTGAGGGCCCAAAAGGCACTGGTGTGGCAAGAAGTTGCGCGACGAATTGCCCATGAAATAAAGAATCCTCTGACACCTATAAAACTGTCGACTGAGCATATGATAAAAAAGTGGCAAAACAGGGATGATGATTTTGATCAGGGCTTTGAGAGATCGACAAAAACCATTATCAAGGAAGTCGAGAGCCTGAAAAGACTGGTTGATGAATTTTCCCGTTTCGGCAAAATGCCGGCGGTCAATAAAACTCCCGCTTTGCTGTCTTCCATAGTAGATGTTGTGGTTAATCTGTATAAGGATTATAAGGATCTGGATATACGGGTATCGGTCCAGGAGGATGAACCGACTGTTGAAATTGATTCCGAACAGTTTAAAAGGGTTATTATAAACATCGTGGAGAACGCGATACAGGCTATGCAGAATAAGGGGAATATTGATATAGCTATACGACATGATATATCATTTAACCGGCTTTATATTGATATTGCGGACAATGGTCCCGGAATCAAGAAAGACGACGAGGATAAATTATTCCTTCCGTACTTCTCGACTAAAAAAGATGGTACAGGCTTGGGCCTTGCCATCGCCAGTAGAGTTGTAACAGAGCATGCAGGCACCATAAAAATAAAGGATAATAAGCCGACAGGGACGCTTTTTACGATTGAACTCCCTCTGAAGGAAGTGTAAATGTCAAAAGATGTCGTATTGATCGTTGATGACGAGGAAGGTATTAGAGGAACACTGTCCGGCATTTTTTCTGATGAAGGATTTGAGCCTGTTACGGCAGCTTCAGGTGAGGACGCCATACGGGTTGTCAGAGAAGCATCCCCTGATATAGTGCTTCTCGATGTCTGGCTATCAGGGATGGATGGCATTCAGACCATGGAGGAGCTGAGAGAAATTGACAGGGAACTTCCCATAATCATGGTTTCCGGCCATGCCAATGTTGAACTCGCTGTGAAAGCTACGAAAATCGGCGCATACGATTTCCTTGAAAAGCCGTTATCTATGGAGAAGGTATTACTGACAGTCAATCGGGCTCTGGAAAAAAGGAATCTGGAAATTGAAAATAAAGCTCTTCGACAAAACCTTATAAGAAAATGGAGACTGGTAGGTGGTTCGCCGAAGATACTGCAATTAAGGAAGGAGATTGACATGGCCGCTGCAAGCAACAGCAGAGTGCTGATCCTTGGGGAAAGCGGTTCCGGGAAAGAGCTTGTCGGTCACCTCCTCCATGACAGGAGTTCCCGGGCCGACAAACCGTTTATTGAAGTAAACTGTGCGGCCATACCCCAGGAATTGATCGAAAGTGAATTGTTTGGACATGAGAAAGGTTCATTTACCGGAGCTTTTGAAAAGAAAAAGGGCAAATTTGAACTTGCGGATGGCGGGACACTTTTTCTGGATGAAATCGGGGACATGTCTCTGCAGACACAGTCGAAAGTATTACGGGTCATCGAAACTCAGGAATTCCAGCGTGTAGGCGGCAGTAAAAACATTAAAGTTGATGTGCGAATAGTATCTGCAACAAACAAGGATCTCAAAGAAGAGGTTTCGAAAGGACAATTCAGGGAAGATCTGTTTTTCAGATTGAATGTTATACCGATCAAAATTCCGGCTTTAAGGGAGAGAACAGAAGATATCCCTTCCCTGGTAAAACATTTTCTTGATATGTTTGCTGTTGAGTACAAGCAGCAATCAAAAGAAGTATCATCTGAAACCATGAATGCTCTTATGAGCCATTCATGGCCCGGCAATATCCGTGAACTAAAGAATATCCTTGAACGGCTTGTTATCATGACACCATCAAAAACTATTACACATGGCGATTTTTTTGCCTTTGATTCATCAGGAGCTGATTATTTTTCCTGCAGTAAGCTTAAGGAAGCACGTGAGGCCTTCGAAAAGGATTTTATTATGGCGAAGCTAAAAGAAAATGCGTGGAATATCTCTAAGACGGCCGAACTGCTTGATATGGAAAGAAGTAACCTTCATCGTAAAATCAAAGTATATAATATCAAAATACCTTAAAGAGACGTTCTCTTCTTTTCTATAGAATATATATACTTCCCAGAGCAATGTGTTACAATTTACCCCATGAAGAAGTATAAACCGGTTTCTTTTAAATCAGTGCGATCATATTCTTTGCATGACAGAAACAGCAAGGTATCCATAACGTCGTTTGCCGGGATACCGCACAAGGGTGATAGCGTTCAGACCTTTCTTGATAAACTCCCGGATGTGCTCGCGGCAGGTGATTTCAGGGCAGTTGTAAAGTCGATAATTTCTGCCCGAAAGAAACAGCGTCCGATTGTTCTTGGGATGGGTGCTCATCCGATAAAACTTGGTCTCTCTCCGATTATTATCGAATTAATGAGAAAAAAATTGATAACAGCACTTGCTACCAACGGTGCCTGTGCTGTTCATGATTTTGAAATATCAGCGGCCGGTCATACGTCAGAGGATGTTGTGTCAGGGCTTTCTGACGGATCTTTTGGCATGGCCAGGGATACGGGCAGGGGGCTGAATCAGGCAATCAATAGAGGAGTAAAGAAAGGATATGGTATGGGCAGGGCTATTGGAGAATATATCTGTAAAAGCAGATTGCCGTTTAAAGACAGGAGCCTCTACGCACATGCCTTTTCCCTTGATATTCCCGCGACGGTACATGTTGCAATAGGAACCGATATTATTCATATGCATCCCGAGGCTGACGGCTCGGCGACGGGAAAAGGAAGTTTGCAGGATTTCAAATTACTCGTATCAGTTATTTCCGACCTTGAGAATGGCGTTTATATCAATCTTGGTTCAGCGGTCATACTTCCTGAAGTATTTATCAAGGCCTTGAATGTTGCCAGAAACCTCGGACATGTGGTTGAACGCATTACTACGGTGAACATGGATTTTATGCAACACTACAGACCCCATGAAAATGTCCTGAAAAGACCTGCGATGCACAAGGGAACGAGCTATGCCCTGACCGGTCATCACGAAATTATGTTCCCCCTTGTGGCGGCTGCAGTTATCGAGGGATTGCCGTGAATGTTGTTGTAGACCAGGAAATATGCATTGGCTGTGGAGCATGTGAAGAGATTTGTCCGGCTGTATTTCATCTGAACGAAACTGTTGGAAAATCAGAAGTGATCGATCCTGAGGCCTGTGAGTTTGTTGGATGTTGTGAGGCAGCAGAAGAAAACTGTCCTGTAGAAGCGATCACTATCGAGGAATAACCTTTCGTTTCTTGCCCAGACGATAATCGAGCGTCTCTGTATCCGCTGGTAAAATAAAAGGCCCTCTTGAGAGGGCCTTTATCCAGAGGGCGGGGGATCGGGGAAACGCCCTCGGAAACCCTATGCGAGATGGAGGGTTACATATCCGCATAGGCGATTTTATTATACAAAAATAATCTGTGAATAAACAAGATTAGTAAAGATATAAAAAATAAAATGAGCACGCTATCGCCGAATATCCGGACCGAGTGAGTTTTCAATAATTTTAAGCCTCGCCACGTTTATGTGCGTTAGGAGCCATGCGGAGTTTGTCATCTGGATTTTGGGCAATAACTTAAGGTAGTATACCTCGTTATTCTGGACTTTTTCTGTAATCTTTGTATAATCAGGATAAAGGCCTTACGATATTTACCGTGAAATGAAATCTTTGAAAATGCATAAGCGGGGCATAGCAGTGCTTGCGAAGGAAAAGTCGGCCGTGAAATTTCTGGCAGGCTTTTCAAAGAAAAAAGAACTGTATAAATTTCATTTTTATAAAACCCCTCACGTATTTATTCGTAATCTTGACAAAACATCCCCTGAAGCGCTCATCATCGAGCAAACATTTTTATCAAAGGTCAAAGAGAAAAGCACCAAATTGCCGATCCTTGCACTCATAACAGGTGCCGCTAAAAAGGGCATTGAAACGGCCATTCATTATCAGGTGGACAGATACATTGTTAAGCCGTATATGGATATTGACCTGGAATATAAACTTGAAACCATTATTCTGAAAAATCATGCAACTGCTAAGATGCTGAGTGAGATAAGAGAACTCGAAGTGGTCGTTGAGCTTACCAATATGATTTCAGGCACACTCAATCCCAATGAGGTGCTGTTCAGAATTGTGCGTAAAATCGCGGAAGTTATGCCTGTCTCGAGGTGTTCTATAATCAGGGTTGACTGGATTCACCGGTATGCGTATGTCATCGCCACGGTTGAGGATCCCAAGATAAAAGGACTAAAACTGAATCTCAAGAAATATCCCGAGATAATGGCTGCCCTGAAATCAAAGAAACCTGTTGTTATTGAAGATATCGATAGAGATCCCATCATGCGGAACGTAAGAGACCTGATAGCCCCGCTTGGAATCCGCTCCATTCTGGTTGTGCCGATGCTGTTAAGAGATAAAGTGATAGGCACTCTTTTCCTGAGAACGTCGAGAACTGATCACGTGTTCAGTGATAACGAAGTGAGGCTTTTGAATGCGATCGGTACTGCCTCGGCCAATGCGCTGTATAATGCTTTTCTTTTTGAGCAGATCGAAGATGAGAAAACCAGACTCGAAAAACTGTCAATTACCGACTATCTTACCGGCGTATACAACATTCGTTATTTTTATCACCGCAGCATAGAAGAATTCAGCCGGAGCGAAAGATACAACTTGCCGGCCAGCTGCCTGATGCTGGATATCGACCATTTTAAGAAAATAAATGATACATACGGTCATAAAGTCGGTGATAAAGTTCTTAAGGAATTTGCGCAGGTTTTGAAGAAAGGTATTCGTAAGAGCGATGTCCTTGCCCGTTATGGAGGTGAGGAGTTTATTTTACTCCTGCCGCAAACTCCGCCGGAGGGTGCTTTCAAGGAGGCTGAACGATTACGGATCATGATTGGCAGGCATAACTTCAAATACTTGAAAGGCCGGAAAAAAATATCCGTGAGTATCGGAATTGCGAACTACCCTCATGACAACGTGAAAGAACATGAGGACCTGATAACGTTTGCAGACGACGCGTTGTTTAAAGCAAAAAACAGCGGGAGAAATAAGGTTGTAA